>DOWQ01000625.1 GCA_003519485.1 Streptomyces sp.
CCGAGCGCCAGCCACATCCGGATCTCCGTGCCGCCGAGCACCGACCGGCCGATCCGGATGTCGCCGCCCGTGGACTCCGCGACCCGGCGCACGATGTCCAGGCCCAGCCCGGTCGAGCCGGGACCGCCGTCCCCGTGGCCGCGGCGCAGCGCCGCCGCCGGGTCGGCGATGCCGGGGCCCGCGTCCGATACCAGCACGATCACCGCGTCACCGGCGCGGTGGACGTCGACCGAGAAGGCGGTGCCCTCGGCGGTGTGGCGGAAGACGTTGCCGAGCATCGCGTCGACGGCGGCGGTGAGTTCGGGGCGCGCGACCGGCACCCGCAGGACCTCGGCGATGCCCGCCAGCCGTATCGTGCGGCCCTCGTCCTCGGCGAGCGCCGACCAGAAGCCCATTCGCTCCCGGATCACCTCCGCGGCGTCGCAGCCGCCGCCCGCCCCCGCCGGCCCCTGGGTCTGCGGCTTCTGCTCGCGTGCCGTACGGATGATCTGGTCGACCTCGCCCTCCAGCTGGGCGACGGCGGCCCGGGTCTGTTCGGCGGCGGGGCCGTCACCGAGGGAGGCGGCGTTGAGCCGCAGCACGGTGAGCGGGGTGCGCAGCCGGTGCGAGAGGTCGGCCGCCAGCTCGCGCTCGTTGGCGAGCAGCTGTACGACCTGGTCGGCCATGGAGTTGAAGGCGACGGCGGCGGAGCGGATCTCGGACGGGCCCTCCTCCGCGACCCGGGTCGCGAGCTTGCCCTCGCCCAGGTACTGGGCGGCCAGGGCGAGCCGTTCGGCGGGGCGCACCATCCGGGTGCCGAGCCGGTCGGCGACGGCGACGGAGCCGACGACGAGGGCGCAGGCGACGCCCGCGAGGACGAGCCAGGCGGTCGCCACCCCATTGGTGACGTCGCTCTGGGGCACGAAGACCTCGACGACGGCGACCTCACCGGAGCCGACGGCGGTCGGCTGGAGCAGTGCGTGGCCGCCCGGCACGGGGGAGACGGATGCCTTGCCGAGCCGGCCGGCGGTCTCCACGGCGGAGCCCGGTGCCCGGTGCTCGCCGATCTCCACCACGTCGTCCCCGGTGGCGGCGGGCGGTACGTGCACGGCTATCCGGCCGTCGGCGCCCGTCTCGGTGGTGGCGACGGCCCGTTCGAGCTTCGTACGGTCGGTGGTGATGGCCAGGGCGGGCCCGATGGCGGCGGCCTGCCGCTCGGCGTTGGAGAACGCCCGGTCGCGGGCCAGCTCCTGGACGACGAGCCCGAGCGGCACGGCGAAGGCGATGACGACCATGGCGGTGACCGCCAGGCACACCTTGACCAGCGCCCACCTCACGGCCGCCTCCCGGGGCGGGGCACTCTGCCGCCGGCTCTGCTCACTTCGGTGCTTCCAGCTTCACGCCGACGCCCCGCAGGGTGTGCAGATAGCGGGGCCGCGCGGCCGTCTCGTCGAGCTTGCGGCGCAGCCAGGACAGATGGAC
This sequence comes from Streptomyces sp., assembly GCA_003519485.1. Classification (GTDB taxonomy): domain Bacteria; phylum Actinomycetota; class Actinomycetes; order Streptomycetales; family Streptomycetaceae; genus Streptomyces. The sequence continues at coordinate 1,462 of DOWQ01000625.1, forward strand.
GTCGATGGTCTGGTCGTCGCCGTAGCTCTGGTGCCAGACCTCGGCCAGCAGCTCCCGCCGGGGCACCACCACGCCGGGCCGTCCGGCGAGGAAGGCGAGCAGGTCGAACTCCCGTCTGGTCAGGTCCAGGGACACGTCGTCGAGCGCGGCCCGGCGGCGCAGCGGGTCGACGAGCAGGCCGCCGACGCGCAGCACACAGGACGGCGGCTCGGTGCCGGCGGCTCGGGAGCGGCGGAGCACCGCGGCCATCCGCGCGGACAGGTGCTCGACGGAGAACGGCTTGGTCAGATAGTCGTCGGCGCCGTCGTTGAGGAGCCGTACGATCTCCGTCTCGTCGTCGCGCGCGGTCGCGATGATCACCGGCACGTCGGTGATGCCGCGCAGCATCTTGAGCGCCTCCGCCCCGTCGAGGTCGGGCAGCCCCAGATCGAGGATGACGACGTCGAAGCTGTTCTGGGCCACCTCGCGCAGCGCTTCCAGCGCCGTGCCGACGCTGCGGACGGTGTGGGAGGCATCGGACAAATGCCGGATGAGGGCGGAGCGTACGAACTGGTCGTCCTCGACCACGAGCACACGTGCCATGGGCGGCACCGTACGCCATGCGGGTGCCGTCCGTCGCCCGGTGCAGCGCAGGTACAACCGTGGCCGTCATGAGGCAGGATGGGGCGTGATGCGACGAGGACTGGTGCACACCGCGGCATGGCTGTTCGCCACGGGCGCGGCCGTCACACTGTCGTGGTGGGGCGTCCACACCGTGGTCGCCGGCACGGCGTACGACCGGCCGCGCGCACTCCCGATCGCCCGGTGACGCGCCGGAGCGCGGGGCGGGTGCGACGGACACCGCGGACCCGAGCGCCTCCCCCAGCCGGAGCGAGAAGCCGTCCCCCTCACCCTCCCCGGCCACCTCCGAACCGGCCGAACCGCCCCCCGAGCAGCCCGCGGGAAACGAGAAGCCGGGCGGCGATCCGCCGCGGAAGCAGCCGGACGCCCCCCGGGACTCGTCCTCGAAGGGGCAGGTGAAGAGCTATACGGTGACGGGCGGCCGGGTCGTGTTCGACCTGGGCGAGTCGTCGGCGAGCCTCGTCTCCGCGACGCCGGACGGCAATTGGCAGATGCAGGTCTGGAAGCAGTCGGAGTGGATCAGGGTGAACTTCGCCTCCGGCGAGCGCACGACGTCCGTGTACTGCACCTGGAACGGCCATCCGCCGACCGTGCAGGTCGTCGAGTACCGGCGGAGCTACGGCGGCGACTGGTACTGACGGCCGTGCGGGCGGCGCGGCGGCGGCCGGCGCTGAGGACCTGCCGCCGCCGGTGCGACGGCTGCTGATGCCACCACCACCGCGACACCCTCGCCGGGGCGGTGACGCCCGGTTCTTCGCACGATGTGCTGTCGTCCGCACTCGCCCCACCGATCCGGGTGCGGCACGTAACGGAGTCAGTCGCGGGCGCGTTGGGTGGCCGCGATGCAGCCGAGGACGATCACGGCAGTGACGGCGGTGAGGGGGGAGAACCGCTCCCCCATGAGCAGGACCGCCCACACGATGGTGAGCAGAGGCTGGGCGAGCTGGATCTGGCTCGCCTTGAGCACCCCGATGGCGGCCATACCGCGGTACCACGCGACGAACCCGCCGAATTGGGACACGGCCGCGATGTAGGCCATGCCGACGACCGCCTCCGCGGTCACCCGCACCGGTTCCGACGGCAAGGCGAGGGCCGTCACCAGAGCGGACACCGGCAGCGCGGCGACGACGCCCCAGGCAATGACCTGCCAGCCGGGTAGGTGGGAGGCGAGCCGGCCGCCCTGGGCGTACCCGGCGGCGCACACCAACAGGGCGCCGAACAGGTACACATCGCCGAGGGCCGGCAGACCGTCGCTCTGCTGGAGGGTGAAGGCGGCCACGGTGAGGGCGCCGAGAACGGCGGCCGTCCAGAAGGCACGCGAAGGGCGCCGGCCGGTCAAGGCGGCCGAGATGGCGGCGGTGGCCAGCGGCAGCACGCCGATGACAACGGCGGAGTGCGCGGTGCTGGAGGTCTGCAGGGCGAGCGTGGTCAGCAGCGGGAAGCCGATGACGCAGCCGCCGGCCACCGTGAGCAGGCCCGGCCAGTGCTCCCGCCCGGGCACCGGCACCCGGGCGCCGAACAGGCAGGCCGCGGCGAGCAGTCCCGCCAGCAGCCCTCGCACGCCGGTCGCCGTCCACGGGCCGAAGCCGTCCAGGGCCCATACGGTGGCCGGGAAGCTGAAGGAGAAGGACACCACGCCGAGCGCGGCCAGGAGAGTACCGCTGCCGACCGCTATCGCCGAAGTTCGAGTAGCGCTATCTTGTACTGTCATGAAGGACAGTAGCAGTGTGGCTCAATTGGCCGCGACCTTGCGGAATGAGCTGAACCGCTACCCCGAAGGGGAGAAGCTGCCCTCCAGCAGGGCACTGGTGGCGCGACATCAGGTCAGTCCGGTGACGGTCTCCCGGGCGATCGCCACCCTCAGCGCCGAGGGACTCGTCACCTCCCGGCCCGGTGCCGGTGTGTTCAAGGCAACCCCGCCCCGGGTCGCGGGCGCTGTCGGTGACGTCTCCTGGCAGGAGGTCGCCCTGAGCGCGGGTCCGCCGCTCGGTTCCGTCGACGCGGGCAGCCGCGGCGCGGGCGCCGCCGCGGTCCTGGCCACCCTCACCACCCCGCCGCCCGAGGTCATCGACCTCAACGGCGGCTACTTGCACGCGGCGCTCCAGCCGGAGCGGGCCCTGGCCGCCGCCCTGGCCCGGGCCGGCCGCAGGCCCGGCACCTGGTCCCGCCCCCCGGTCGAGGGCCTGACCGAGCTGCGGGACTGGTT
>DOWQ01000624.1 GCA_003519485.1 Streptomyces sp.
TCTCCTCCACGCAGGCGTTGTACGCCGCCACCTGCGCCCGCCGGGCCGTACGCTCCACCGGCCGCAGCGCCTCGGCCCGGGCCACGATCTGCGAGGAACTCACCGCGGCGCCGTGCTCCCGGCCGTCACCGCCGGGCCCCTCCGGTCCCCGCGCGATCGACACCAGCGCACCGACCCGCTGCGCCAGCGCCAGCACCCGCACCGCCCGCGGCGGATACCCCGGGGCCAGGATCTCCGTGCCGGACTCCGCCCGCGCCCGGTAGGCCTCCAGCGCGGCCTGCGCCACCGGCCCGGAACCTGCCAGGTCCAGCCGCGACAACAGCTCCGTCGCCTCCCGCAGCGCCTCCGCCAGCTCCCGCTCCGCCTCGCCGAGCGAGGGGACGTCCGCCGGCGGCGCGTCGAGCACCGGCAGGCACTGCCACTCGACCTCGACGTGCTGGTCGCCCGCGGGGCCCGCCTCGAACACCTCCGGCACCAGGCCCAGCGCCGCACCCGAGACCAGCACCGCCTCCGCCGAGGCCAGCGCCCGAGCGTTGAACTCCGGCGGACCGCTCAGCCCCAGCGGGTGCCCCGGGACCGGCAGCGCCACCCGGAAGCCGGAGCCGCCGAGCGCCCGCAGCCGGCCCAGCGCGAGCGACAGACCCACCGGTCCGCTCTCGCCGGGCAGCCCCCCGACCCGGTGCAGCACGTCGTCACCGACGATGCGGTGCACGGCCTCATCCGGTGAGATGAGTCCGGCAAGTAGGGAATTTCCCCATGCGGCCAGGCGCCCGGAGCGCGGTTCGGAGAGCATGGGGACAGCCTAGGGAATGGTACCGACAGCACGTGGCGTAGGTTTGCGGGAGGGGCTGCGCCCACAGGCGCACGAGACATCCAAGACTGCAATGGGAGACAACGCGCTCATGAGCGATGTTCTGGAGCTGGTGGACGTATCAGTGGTCCGCGAGGGCCGGGCTCTGGTGGACCAGGTCTCCTGGTCGGTCGCGGAGGGGGAGCGCTGGGTGATCCTCGGCCCCAACGGCGCCGGCAAGACCACCCTGCTCAATGTCGCCTCCAGCTACCTCTTCCCGACGACCGGAACCGTCCAGATCCTCGGTGAGAAGCTCGGCGGGGTCGACGTGTTCGACCTGCGTCCGCGTATCGGTATGGCCGGTACCGCCATGGCCGACAAGATGCCGGGCGGCCAGACCGTTCTGCAGACGGTGCTCACCGCGGCCTACGGCATGACCGCCCACTGGCGGGAGAGCTACGAGTCGGTCGACGAGGAGCGGGCCCGGGCCTTCCTCGACCGCCTCGGCATGACGGAATTCCTCGACCGGAAGTTCGGCACCCTCTCCGAGGGCGAGCGGAAGCGCACCCTGATCGCCCGCGCGATGATGACCGACCCGGAGCTGCTGCTGCTCGACGAGCCCGCCGCCGGGCTCGACCTCGGCGGCCGCGAGGATCTCGTGCGCCGGCTCGGACGGCTCGCCCGTGACCCGTACGCCCCCTCCATGATCATGGTCACCCACCATGTCGAGGAGATCGCGCCCGGTTTCAGCCACGTACTGATGATCCGTCAGGGCAAGGTGCTCGCGGCCGGTCCGGTCGAGGAGGAGCTGACGTCCCGGAACCTGTCCCGTTGTTTCGGCCTTCCGCTGGTCGTCGAGCGGCACGGGGACCGCTGGGGCGCGCAGGGTCTGCCACTGACCTGATCGGCACTGTTCCCCCGCGGGGCCGCCGCACCTACGATGAGTGCGTGGATCAATGGGTGTGGTGGCTGGTGGCCGCCGTAGGGCTGGGTATTCCTCTCGTGCTGACCGCGATGCCCGAATTCGGGATGTTCGCCGTCGGAGCCGTCGCCGCGGCCGTCACCGATTCTTTCTTCGGTGGGGGCATCGTGGCCCAAGTCCTCGTCTTCGTCGCCGTTTCGGTCGCGCTGATCGCCGTCGTGCGGCCCCTCGCCGCCCGAAACCGGTCCCGCAACCCCGGACTCGCCTCCGGAATCGACGCGCTGCGGGGGCGTCAGGCGATCGTCCTGGAGCGGGTCGACAGCAGAGGCGGCCGTATCAAGCTCGCCGGAGAGGTGTGGTCCGCCCGCACGCTCGGCGCCGACCAGGTCTGCGAGAAGGGCCAGGAGGTCGACGTCGTCGAGATCGACGGGGCGACTGCCGTCGTCGTGTGAAGCGCCCGCCCGGTGCGCGACCGGCTCACCGGCCTCACCGGCCTCACCGGCCGGGCATCCGACTGCCGTACGCGCCAGGGCCGTCCGGGGCAGTGATCGAGTGGCCGGAAGAGCCCCGAGGCGCGCCCGTCTCTGACAGACTGATCATCAAGCAACCGAAGGGGCACTGGGAGCATCCATGGAACCGATCATCATCGTCCTGATCATCCTGGTGGTGCTCGTCTTCATCGCACTCATGAAGACGGTGCAGGTCATCCCGCAGGCCAGTGCCGCCATTGTGGAGCGCTTCGGACGCTACACCCGCACCCTCAACGCGGGCCTCAACATCGTCGTCCCGTTCATCGACTCGATCCGTAACCGCATCGACCTCCGCGAACAGGTCGTGCCGTTCCCGCCGCAGCCGGTGATCACGCAGGACAACCTCGTCGTCAACATCGACACCGTCATCTACTACCAGGTCACCGACGCCCGGGCGGCGACCTACGAAGTCGCCAGCTACATCCAGGCGATCGAGCAGCTCACGGTCACCACCCTCCGTAACATCATCGGCGGCATGGACCTGGAGCGCACCCTCACCTCCCGCGAGGAGATCAACGCGGCGCTCCGCGGCGTACTCGACGAGGCCACCGGCAAGTGGGGCATCCGCGTCAACCGCGTCGAGCTCAAGGCCATCGAGCCGCCGACCTCCATCCAGGACTCGATGGAGAAGCAGATGCGCGCCGACCGCGACAAGCGCGCCGCGATCCTCCAGGCCGAGGGCGTCCGGCAGTCCGAGATCCTGCGGGCCGAGGGCGAGAAGCAGTCCGCCATCCTCCGCGCCGAGGGCGAGGCCAAGGCCTCCGCGCTCCGGGCCGAGGGCGAGGCCCAGGCCATCCGTACGGTGTTCGAGTCCATCCACGCCGGGGACGCCGACCAGAAGCTGCTCTCGTACCAGTACCTCCAGATGCTGCCGAAGATCGCCGAGGGCGACGCCAACAAGCTCTGGATCGTGCCCAGCGAGATCGGCGACGCCCTCAAGGGCCTCGGCGGCGCCCTCGGAAACTTCGGCCCGATGGCAGGCGGCAACGCCCCCACCGAGGCCCCGGCCCCGCCGGCCCCGCGCCGGGAGCAGCCCCCGATCGAATGACCCGGTCCCCCTCTCCGGCATGATCGGTGCAGTACGCACCGAGCACGGAGAGGGAGAATGTGGGTATCTGGGAGGCAGTCGCGGTCTTCGCGGCCGGTATCGGCGCCGGCACGATCAACACCATCGTGGGCTCCGGCACTCTGATCACGTTCCCAGTACTCCTCGCCGTGGGCCTGCCGCCGATCACCGCCAATGTCTCCAACAACCTCGGGCTCGTCCCCGGCTCGATCAGCGGCGCCATCGGCTACCGGCGGGAGCTCGCCGGCCAGCGGCCACGCGTCCTGCGGCTCGCGGGGGCTGCGAGCGTCGGCGGCGTGCTCGGCGCCGTACTGCTGCTGTCACTGCCGTCCGAGGCCTTCGACGCGATCGTGCCCGTCCTGATCGCCCTCGCACTGGTCCTGGTCATCCTGCAGCCGCGGCTGTCCCGCGCGGTGCAGCGCCGCCGCACCCGCAACGGCACGGCCGCGCACCGGAACGGCGGTCCGCTGCTGCTGCTCGGAATGTTCGGTTCGAGCATGTACGGCGGCTACTTCGGCGCCGCCCAGGGAGTCATCTACATCTCCCTGATGGGGCTGCTGCTCGATGAGGATCTGCAGCGCATCAACGCCGTCAAGAACGTCCTGGGCGCCCTGGTCAACGGGGTCGCGGCCGTCGTCTTCCTGTTCGTCGCCGAGTTCGACTGGACGGCGGTCCTGCTCATCGCGGTCGGCTCCGCACTGGGCGGCCAGCTCGGCGCCAAGGTCGGTCGCCGGCTCCCGCCGGGCGTGCTGCGCGGGGTGGTCGTGGCTGTGGGGGCCGCCGCCATCCTCCAGCTGGTGCTCGGCTGAGCGGTTGCTCGATGGAGGACGGCCGACCGGCCGCGCGGCAGGCGGCTCACCGGCCGAGGGCGGCCGGACCACACCGGTGGTGTCCTCGGATCGGGCCCGACGACACCACCGGGACGCTCGCTCAGGCCGGCAGCGGCAGCCACTCCGGCAGCGAGTCGGTGCCACCCCGCTGTGCCCCGATGGCCAGCAGCAGTGCGTCCGACGGCGTCGGCTCGAACGGCTTGACGAGCAGCCGCATCCCTGCCTGCTCCGGGGTCCGGTCCGCCTTGCGGTGATTGTCCTGGGCGCACGCCGCGACCGTATTCAGCCAGGTGTCACCGCCGCCGCGGGACCGGGGCAGCACGTGGTCCACGGTCGTTGCCCGGCGCCCGCAGTAGGCGCAGCGGTGCCGGTCCCGTACGAGCACTCCGCGCCGGGACCACGGCGCCCGTCTCAGGAACGGCACCCGGACGTACCGGCAGAGCCGGATCACCCGTGGTCCCGGCACTTCGACGGCCGAGGAGCGGACGCGGAGTCCCGGGTGAGCCTGCTCCACGACGGCCTTGTCCTGCAGCACCAGCACCACCGCACGGCGCAGTGACACCGTCGACAGCGGCTCGAAGCTCGCGTTGAGCACCAGTGTGTCGCGCATCCCGCCCACCTCCCGGCTCGGCTTCCCGCTCCCACCGCGACGGCGGGCCGGGACCAACTCTGGCCGTGCACACCCGTCGGGACAACGCAATTTCGTGTACGGAAGCAGGCACGGGGATGAAGGATCAGTGGGCGAAAGCGTCGTAACGCCCCGGGAAGGGCGGGACCGGGGGACGGGTCGGGGTGACGGAAGCGAGGCGGCGCGGTCGGCCCGTCCCGGAGCCCCCGTCGCAGCACCGAGCCGTCCGCCCCGCGACCGGTGGGCGGCGGGACGGACGGCTCGGGCGTACGGAAAGTGGCGGCAGGCGGTCAGCCCGTCGCCGGGAGGGCGTACTCGGAGACGATGTGGGCGCGCGCGAGCGTGTGGAACCGCAGGTTGAATCCCACGGCCGCCGGCGAGGCGTCCGCGTCCGGGCCCAGCCGCTCCGTGTCCACGGCGTACACCGTGAACACATAGCGGTGCGCCGGATCGCCCGGCGGCGGCGCGGCGCCCCCGAATTCGCGCGTGCCGAAGTCGTTCCGTACGTGCACGGCGCCTTCGGGGAGCCCCTCGAACTTGCCGCCGGCCGCCCCCGTGGGCAGCTCCGTGACCGTCACCGGGATGTCGAACAGCGACCAGTGCCAGAAGCCGCTGCCGGTCGGCGCGTCAGGATCGAAGCACGTCACGGCGAAGCTCCGGGTCTCGGGCGGGAAGCCCGACCACCGCAGCTGTGGAGAGACGTTGCCGCCCTCCATCGCCTGGGCCGCGCCCAGCTCGGCCCCCGGTGCCACGTCGTCGCTCAGCAGGGTGAACGACGGCACCGGCGGCAGGAAATCGTGCGGGAGCGGCGGCCTCTTGAGGTCGGTCACTGCGAAACCTCCGGATCGGATGTCGGCTGGACCTCCGAGCTTAGAACCAGTTGCGCTTGCCGCCGACCTGGGCCAGCCACTGGTTGAGGTAGGCCGCCCAGTCGGTGTCCTGGTGCGAGGCGTGGCCGACCTGGAACGCGCGGTAGGAATCGCTGCCCTCGGTGAACAGCCCCGGCTTCTTGTCCATCTCCAGGATGACGTCCATCTCGCTGCTGTCCGCGATGAACGTCAGCTCGATCTGGTTCAGCCCGCGGTACTGCTGCGGGGCCAGGAACTCGATCTCCTGGTAGAAGGGCAGCCGCTGCCGGGTGCCCCGGATGTGCCCGCGCTCGAGGTCCGCGTTCTTGAAGCGGAAGCCCAGCCCGCCGAAGGCGTCCAGAATCGCCTGCTGCGCGGGCAGCGGGTGCACATTCACCGGGTCGAGGTCACCGGAGTCCACGGCGCGCGCGATCTCGAGCTCCGTGGTCACCCCGACGTTCATCCCGGTGAGGTGGCGGCCCATGAACATCGTGATGGGCGTCTCCCACGGGATCTCCAGCGCGAACGGCACCGAGTGCACCGCACCGGGCTGCACCTCGACGGCCCCGCCGAGCCGCTGCTTGTGGAACTCGACGTCCTGCTTGTACTCGTTGTCGCCGCTCTCCACCTCGACCCGCGCCTGCAGGCCGACGGACAGCCCCTCGATCTGCTGGGCGACGGATCCACCCTGGATCCGCACCTCGCCCTGTACGACCCCGCCCGGAACGACGTTCGCCTCGGTGAGCACCGTCTCGACCGACGCTCCGCCGGCCCCCATGCTCGCGAGCAGCTTCTTGAAGCCCATGTCTCTTCCTCCCCAGCCGAGCCCGTGACCCGGCTCGCCATGATCCCTACTGATCCCTACATACGCGCAACAGAGTGTCAGCGGTTCCCCGCCCCCGTGCGGCCGGACCGACGTCCGGCCGCCCATGCTCCCGTACGGACGCCCCTCGCGTCGCACCCGCGGTGCATTACGCTCGGAAAACATGCTTCACGATCCCTCGGGACACTCCCCGGAACTGCTCGCGCAGCGCGACCGCACGCCGCTCGCGCGCGACTTCTTCGACCGCCCCGTACTGGAGGTCGCCCCGGACCTCCTCGGCCGGACACTCGTCCGCAACACCCCGGACGGTCCGATCGAGCTGCGGCTGACCGAGGTCGAGGCGTACGACGGCGAGTCCGACCCGGGGTCGCACGCCTACCGGGGGCGCACCGGGCGCAACGCGTCGATGTTCGGCCCGCCCGGCCACGCGTACGTCTACTTCATCTACGGCATGTGGTTCAGCGTGAACCTGGTCTGCGGGCCCGCGGGCAAGGCGAGCGGTGTGCTGCTGCGCGCGGGGGAGGTACTCACCGGGGCGGAGCAGGTCGGGGAGCGCCGGAAGACCGCCCGCAGGCAGACCGAGTTCGCGCAGGGGCCGGCGCGGCTGGCCACGGCACTCGGCATCGACCGTTCCCTGGACGGCACCGACGTCTGCGCCGGCCCGGANNAACGGACCGCGCACCGGAGTCGGCGGCGACGGGGCGGACCACCCGTGGCGGTTCTGGATCGCCGACGACCCGACCGTGAGCCGCTACCGGGCACATGTTCCGCGCAACCGTGGCCGGGGCAAGAACGGCGCTTGACTCGGAGACGGCGACGGCCTAATGTAGCCCGGGCCGCTTGAGACGGGCAGCGCTATGGGTCGGGCTGATCAGCCGGATCCACAACGTCCGTCAGCGGCACCACCACTTCGAGGATTCCCCGATCAGGGTTTCTTTTGCGTGCCGGAATTCAATTCGTAGGCTCGATTATGAGTCGCCGGGG
>DOWQ01000497.1 GCA_003519485.1 Streptomyces sp.
CGCTGCCGCCGCGCCGCGCGCTGTTCCGTGCCGCCCGCCGCCGCCCGCCGCTCCCGTGCCGCCCGCCGTCGCCGTACCGACGTTCACTGCCCGCTCCCGCCGTTGGTGTCGCGCTTCTCCCAGCCCTCGGCCCAGAGGTCGAACCGAGCCGCCTGCTGCGGGAACTCGGCCGCCGCGTCCGTGTCCAGCTCTACCCCGAGTCCCGGCGCGTCCGGCAGCTGGAAGTAGCCGTCGACGACCTCGGGGGCACCCTTCACGACCTTCTTGATCTCGGCGTCCGCGAAGTCGTTGAAGTGCTCCAGGATCTTGAAGTTGGGGGTGCACCCCGCGAGTTGCAGCGAGGCCGCGGTGAGCACCGAGCCGCCCACGTTGTGCGGCGCGATCATGACGTAGTGCGTCTCGGCCGTCGCGGCCAGCTTGCGGGCCTCGGCGATGCCGCCGATGTGGCCGATGTCCGGCTGGATGATGTCCGCGGCCTGCGACTCGAACAGCTCGCGGAACTCGATGCGGTCGTGGATGCGCTCGCCGGTCGCGATCGGCAGGCTCGTCTTCGCGGCGACCTTCGCGAGCGCCTTGAGGTTCTCCGGCGGCACCGGCTCCTCCAGCCACGACGGCTGGAACCGCTCCAGCTCCTTCGCCAGCCGCACCGCCGTGGCCGGGCTGAACCGCCCGTGCATCTCGACCAGCAGCTCGGTGTCCGGGCCGATCGCGTCCCGTACGGCCTCGACGAGGGACAGCGAGTGCAGGGTCTCGGCGTGGTCGAGCTCGAAGTGGCCGGTTCCGAACGGGTCGAGCTTCAGCGCCCGGTAGCCGCGGGCGGTCACCTTGCGGGCCGCCTCGTGGAAGGCCTCGGGAGTGCGCTCGACGGTGTACCAGCCGTTGGCGTACGCCTTCACCCTGTCGGTGACGCGGCCCCCCAGCAGCTGCCACACGGGCACGCCCAGGGCCTTGCCCTTGATGTCCCAGCAGGCCATCTCGACGCAGGCGATGGCCGACATGACGATCTCCCCGGCCCGCCCGTAGTCGCCGTACTTCATCCGGCGGACGAGATCCTCGGTCGCGAACGGGTCCGAGCCCACGATGTGGCCGGCCTCCGCCTCGCGGAAGTAGCCGATCAGCGCGTCCGTGCGGCCGAGCATCCGGGTCTCGCCGACCCCGGTGATCCCGTCGTCGGTGTGGACCTGAACATAGGTCAGGTTCCGCCAGGGAGTGCCGACGACGTGGGTGGTGATCCCGGTGATGCGCAAGGCCGTTACTCTTTCCCGCTGTTCGATATTTCGTCATGTGTTCGAAATCCTGGCGTGACGGTAATGAGGTGCCGGCGGCAGTGTCAATGGCCGCGTATGGACCTCCTTCGGTCGCGCGGGGGAGGGCGCCGTAGAAATCGATTGCACAATTCACCCCATCAGAGCCCTGTAGGTCCATTGACTGCGCCTTGTCTCCGCCCATAGCGTGCGTGAAATCGATATCAAAAAACCGGGAGGACTGTCCGATGCGCTCTGTGATGCGTCGAAGAAGCCGGTTGTTCGCCGGAGCCGCGGTGATCTTCGCGTCGGGATTGCTCCTCGGTCCGGCGGCCCCCGTCGGCACCGCCGGCCCCGCACCGGCCGGCGGCTCTGCCGGCGGCTCGGAGAGCGGCACCGCGGCGAGCGGCACCGACAAGGGGCCCATCGGCTGGGACACTTACCGCCGGCTCGACCGGATGCCCGGGCTGAGCACCGGAGTACGGACCGCGCAGTTCTCCAGCTTCGACCGCACCGGCGGCAACGAAGACGGCTTCGACGGCCGTTACGCCTGCCTCCGCGAGACCGCCGCGGGCTGCGTGATCGCCGAGAAGTCCGGCCCCGGTGAGGTCGGCGCGATCTGGTTCACCCGCGACGAGGGCGACGTCCGGAAGACCGGGAACATCACCATCGAGCTCGACGGCGAGAAGGTCGTCGACGCCCCGCTCCAGGACCTCGTCGACGGCAAGCTCGGCGCGCCCTTCGTGCACCCGCTGGTCGCCAACGCCGACGAGACCTCCGGCGGCGTCTACATCGAGGTGCCGATGCCGTACCGCGAGTCGATGCGGATCACCACCGAGCACAACCCGCTCTTCCACCACGTCTCGTACCGCACCTTCGCCGACGCCGACGGTGTGCGGACCTTCGACCCCGACGACCCGGCCGAGGACGTCGTCAGGACGCTCCGCGCCGCCGGCACCGAGGACCCGAAGCCCGCACAGCCCGGCGCCCGTACCACCGAGACGGCGCTGGACGTCGCGCCCGGCCGCACCAGGACCCTCGCCGCCTCCGACACCCCCGGCCTGCTCTCCGCGCTGGAGCTGACGCTGCCGCAGGCCGCGCACGTCGAGTCCCGCTCCGAGACCGACGAGGGGCGCGCCTTCGGCCGCGACGGCTCCAGCAAGTTCACCGTCCGGGTCGATCCCGGCAACGAGGGCGTGCGGCTGACCCGCCGCTACGACCCCATCATCAGCAGGCAGACCGCCAAGGTCATGGTCGACGGCGAGGAGGCCGGCCAGTGGGGACCCGGTGAGCCGCAGGGCGGCGGGCTCTGGGCCGAGGAGACCGTCGAACTGCCCGCCTCGCTGACCGCCGGCAAGTCGGAGATCACCGTCGAGAACGTGTTCGTCTCCTCCGACTTCGACTACAACGAGTTCACCTACTGGGCCGACAGTGCCGTCGGCGGCGCGCACGAGCGCACCGACACCGTCGACATCGGCGACCCCGCGAACGAGGCCGCGCACGACTACAGCATCACCGCGCAGACCTGGCAGGGCGTCCGCACCTACGACTACCCGCTGACCGCCGGGCAGCGCGCCGACGTCCGCGCCGCCCAGCAGCTCCTCGAGGACCTGCGCGTGCGCATCAGCTTCGACGGCGAGCGGACCGTCGACTCCCCGCTCGGCGAGTTCTTCGGCTCCGGCCACGCCGTCGTCCCCGTCAAGTCCCTGATGACCGGCGTCGACGCGCCCAGCAGCACCTTCAGCTCCTGGTGGCCCATGCCGTACGCGAAGACCGCGAAGGTCGAGATTCACAACGCCGGCGACACCGCCGTCACGGCCGGCAGCTCCCGGGTGACCACCGCGCCCTCCGCCGAGCACGCGGCCGCCGTGAAGTCCGGGGCCGAGGGGCACTTCCGTACGTCCTCGCACGCCGGCCCCACCGAGCCCGGCGAGAGCTGGACCTTCCTGAAAACGAAGGGCAAGGGCAAGTTCGCGGGCGTCAGCCACACGATGACCGGCGCGCTGAACCGCAACTACCTGGAGGGCGACGAGCGGGCGTACATCGACGGCTCACGCACCCCGGAGATCCACGGGACCGGCAGCGAGGACTTCTACCAGAGCGGCTGGTACTTCAACCGCGGCACCTACAGCGCGCCCTTCAACGGCAACCCGGCCCATCTCACCGGGCCGACCGGCTGCGCCGACGGACGCGACTGCACCGCCGCCTACCGGCTGCTCATCGCCGACGCCGTGCCGTTCAACTCGTCGATCGACTTCGACATCGAGCACGGCTTCACCAACGACCAGCAGGCCGACTACTCCTCCACCGCCTACTGGTACGGCCGGGCGGAGAGCGGCAGCGACACCACCGACACCCTGGTCCTGGGCGACTCCGGGAGCGAGAAGGAGCACGGCTACACCTCGGCCGGCCCCGGCCCGGTCACCCCGCTCACCTCCCGCTTCGAAGGGGACTTCACCGGCGCGCCCGAGCTGACCGCCGATACCCGCGCGACGGGGGAGCCGGTCACCTTCACGCTGGACGTCCACCCGCGCAACCGCGGCGTGGAGCTGCGGCGGCTCTCGGACCAGCAGACCCCCTGGCAGCGGGCCGAGGTCAGCGTCGACGGCGAGCGGCTGCCGGACTGGTCGCAGCCGCTGGGCAACGCCGACCGCCGCTGGCTGGAGGACGTGTACCAGCTGCCGGCCGACACCACTGCCGGCAAGCAGCGGATCACGGTCACGCTGACCCCGGCGGACGGTGCGCCCGCCTGGTCGGCGGCCCGCTACGAGGCGCTGAGCCTGACGTAGCGCCCTGTTTCCACCGGCCCCGTACGGTGGAATGATCGCGGCGGCCGGACCGGCGCTCCCGAGGACTCCTGGGAGGGCCACCGGCCGCCGCGGCTGTTCGGCTGCTGCCGAGGAGGGGAGCACTCCGTGTCCGTTCACCGAGCGTCCGAGCACGGCCCGTCGGAGCCCCGACCGTACGACCACCGCGGGAGCGCGTACGCCGCCGCCGTGGCGGAAGCCGTGGGCGCCGCGCTGAGCCGGCTCCACCTGGACGACAAGGCCCGGCTGCTCGGCGGGCGGGACATGTGGTCGCTGCCCGCCCTGCCGGCGATCGGCCTGCGGCCCCTCGTCATGTCGGACGGCCCGGTCGGCGTGCGGGGCGTCCGCTGGACCGCCGCCGACCCGTCCGTCGCGCTGCCCAGCCCGACCGCCCTCGCCGCCGCCTGGGATCCGGAGCTCGCCCGCCGTGCAGGGCACCTGCTGGCCCGGGAAGCCCGCCGCAAGGGCGTGCACGTACTGCTCGCGCCGACCGTCAACCTGCACCGCTCGCCGCTGGGCGGCCGGCACTTCGAGTGCTGCTCCGAGGACCCGTACCTGACCGGCGCGGTCGGCAGCGGCTACGTCACCGGGGTGCAGGAGGGCGGCGTCGGCAGCGTGGTCAAGCACTTCGTCGCGAACGACGCCGAGACCGACCGGTTCACCGTCGACAACCGCGTCGCCCCGCGCCCGCTGCGCGAGCTCTACCTCGCGCCCTTCGAGACCATCGTCGCGGCCGCCCGGCCCTGGGGCGTGATGGCCGCCTACAACTCCGTCAACGGCTCGACGATGACCGAGCACGGCCTGCTCCAGAACGGCGTCCTGCGCGGCGACTGGGGCTTCGACGGCTGCGTGGTCTCCGACTGGTTCGCGGCCCGCGACACCGCCGGTGCGATCCTCGGCGGCCTCGACATCGCCATGCCCGGCCCCCGCGGCGTCTACGGGGAGCCGCTCGCCGCCGCCGTCCGCGCGGGCCTGGTGCCGGAGGCGGCGGTGGACGACGCGGTACGGCGCGTGCTCACGCTGGCCGCGCGGACGGGCGTGCTCGACG
>DOWQ01000500.1 GCA_003519485.1 Streptomyces sp.
GGCGGAGGCCTTCCGGCCGGGCCGCTGGCGCGTGCTGGCCCTGGACATCGCCGCCCCGGGGCGCCGGAGGCCCGATCTCGCCGCCACGACTCCGGCGGGCGGGCCCGGGCCGGAGCCGGAGCTCCTGTGGGAGCCGCCGCCGGGCTATGTGCTGCGGCCGGAGGACCGGGTGCTGCTCGCCGCCACCCGGCACGGGCTCGGCGAGCTGCTGGGCCGGAGCCCGCGGACGGATCCCGCCGCCGCGGAGGACTGACGGGATACGGACCGGGGGCCCGCCCGCCCCCTCCTGGTGGCGCGGGCGGACCCCCGGTCCGAACTCCGGATCAGATCTTGGTGGCCGGTTCCGGGGCGGGGCCGTCACCGGTGTCCGCCGGCTCCATGGTGCGCCCGGTCCGGACGAGCTCGAGGAAGGACTTGAGCTCCCGCTTGACGACCGGGGCCAGCAGGTACAGGCCGGTGATGTTGATGACCGCGGCCAGGAAGAGCATCGAGTCCGCCAGGCTGAACAGCGAGCCGAGGGTGAGCAGCGAGCCCATGGAGACGACGACGCTGAAGATCACCTTGTAGATCGTCTCGCTGGTGCGGGTCCGGCCGAAGAGGTAGGTCCAGCACTTCAGGCCGTAGTAGCCCCAGGTGATGATCGTGGAGAAGGCGAAGAGCAGCACCGCGAGCGTGAGGACGTACGGGAACCACGGCAGGACGGTCGCGAAGGCGTCCGAGGTCAGCGTGACGCCGTCGCCCACACCCTCGCCGGCGGCGGCTTCCGCCCGGGACCTCTCCCAGCTCGGGGTCGAGGCGATGACGATGGTCAGCGCCGTCATGGTGCAGATCACGACCGTGTCGATGAACGGCTCGAGCAGCGCGACCAGGCCCTCGGTGACCGGGTGACGGGTCTTGACCGCGGAGTGCGCGATGGGCGCCGAGCCGATACCGGCCTCGTTGGAGAACGCGGCCCGCTGGAAGCCGATGACCAGCACACCGAGCGCGCCGCCCGCGACACCCTCCGGGTTGAACGCGCCGTCGATGATGCTGCCCACGGCCGCCGGAACGGCGTCGAAGTTCACCAGGATGACGATGAGGCAGGCGGTGACGTACAGGCCGGCCATGGCGGGCACGAGGCGGCTGGTGACGTTGGCGATGGAGCGGATGCCGCCGAGGATCACCAGCGCGACCATCGTGGCCAGCAGCACGCCGAACAGGACCGCGCCGGCGGCGTTGCCGAAGATGCCGCCGTCGCCGCCGGTGACCGACTTCAGCTGCTCGAAGCTCTGGTTGGCCTGAAGGAGGTTGCCGCCGAAGAAGGTGAAGAAGAGCAGCGTGATGGCCACGCCGACCGCAAGCACCCTGCCGACGCCGGGCATCCCTCGCTCGGCGAGCCCCTTGCGGAGGTACTGCATCGGACCACCGGAGACGGTGCCGTCCGCGTGGATGTCGCGGTACTTCACACCGAGGGTGCACTCGACGAACTTCGTCGCCATGCCGAGCAGGCCACAGATGATCATCCAGAACGTCGCGCCCGGGCCACCGACGGTGACGGCGACGGCGACGCCCGCGATGTTGCCGAGGCCGACGGTGCCGGAGACGGCGGCGGTGAGGGCCTGGAAGTGATTCACCTCGCCCGGGGCGTCCGGGTCCGAGTGCTTGCCGCGGACCAGGTCGACGGCGAGCTTCGTGCGCCGTGCCTGGACGAAGCCGAAGTAGACCGAGAAGACGGCCCCCGCGACGACCAGCCAGCCGACGATCCAGGGAAATGGATCATCTACGAGGCCGAAGAGGTCGGTCTCGTAGAAGACCCATTTGCCGAGAAACTCGGAGACGGGGTCGAAGACGCTGTTGACGGCGTCCTCAATATTCGTGGTGACGGAATTGCTTGCCATGTACGTCGACCTCTGGCTGACCGGTGCTGCAGGGCTGGGACGTGTCGGCACGCGAAGGTGTCGACGGGGTGCGCCATAATTGGAGGGGGTTGAGCGTTCCTACCACGGAGAGCGACTATTTCTGTGTGATCCAGATCACTCTTGAGGTGTGGAATGAACCTATTTTTCGCCTATCGGGTGATAAAAAACCCCACTGGATTCGCTATACAAGAATTACGGACCGATAACCGGATGTCGCTGGACACGGGAAGTCATTCCCGGGAAACACCCGTGGCCCGGGACCGGCGCTCATCGGCGCGGGCCCCGGGCCACGGGTGCGAGGCGGGTCAGCGGGTCACGACATGCCGCTCATCGGGGACGCAGTGGGTCATGGTCAGCCCGGCGACGTCGCGGGGCGGATTCGCGCCGAGGTGGGCAAGCCGCTTGCGGTCCTCCTCGGTCAAGAGCTGCCCCGGCAGCGGCTCCAGGTGCGTCACGTCCGGCGTACCGATGCCGAGGCCCTCGCCCACCCTGAGCCCCAGGTCGTTCTCGACGAGCAGGAAGTGCCACACCATCCGCTCCTGCACGGGCCGGTCGCACTGCGAGAGCAGGGTGATGAAGTTGGCGACCAGCTCGTCGCGCTCCCACTCCTCCAGCAGCAGATAGCGCTGCCCCGCCTGGAGGTAGTCATTGGTCCGCGGGATGCGCTTGCGGGTCAGCCGCCCGTGGATCTCCGGGCCCTGCTCCTCGTGCGTCGGGTAGTGGCCCTCCCGCAGCCCGCCCATCACCGACGGCTCGAAGTTGATGTGGGTGTTCTCCGCGCCGCCGTCGATGTGGTACGTCATCTGGCCGTCGCGCTGGTTGGTGCGCACCTCGGCGTGCTTGGCCTGGTTGACGGGGAGTTGGAGATAGTTGGGGCCAACCCGGTGGCGCTGGGTGTCGCTGTAGGAGAAGGTCCGGCCGACGAGCATCTTGTCGTCGGAGAAGTCCAGGCCGTCCACGAGCACGCCGGTGCCGAAGGAGATCTGCTCGTTCTCGGCGAAGTAGTTCGCCGGCATCCGGTCGAGCACCATCCGGCCCACCGGCTTGGGCGGGAANNTGCTCGTGGTCGTCCATCATCTGGACGAGCAGCTCCCACTCCGGGTAGTCGCCGCGCGCGACGGCCTCGTAGAGGTCCTTGGTCGCGTGGCCGGTGCTCTCCGCCTGGACGTTCGCGGCGTCCTCCTCGGTCATGCTGCGCACGCCCTGCTTGGGCATCCAGGTGTACTTCACCAGCTTCGTCCCACCCGCGGGATCCACCCACTTGTAGGTGTTGACGCCGAAGCCCTGCATGTGGCGGTAGTCCGCCGGGATGCCGCGCGGGCTGAACAGGTTCACCAGCATGTGCATGCACTCCGGGGTCTGCGACATGAAGTCGAAGATCCGGCGGGGCTGCTGCTCGAAGGTCACCGGGTCGGGCTTGAGCGCGTGGATGACGTCCGGGAACTTGATGGCGTCCCGGATGAAGAA
>DOWQ01000498.1 GCA_003519485.1 Streptomyces sp.
GCGAGGATCGCTAGAACCCGCCAGTGAGGGCGGGGGCGCCGACACATCACAACGACGACGGAGGAACCGTGCCCATCGACCATGACCTCGACGTCGAGACGGAGCTGTGGGACACCTACGCCGAGACGGCGTTCGACCCGGAGGCCGAACCGGTTTTCAACTGGACGCAGTACCGGGGGCACGGGCCTGGTCCCGAACTACTCAGCGGCCCTCGCCGGGCACTGGAGATCGGATTCGGCACCGGCAGGGCCCTGGTTCATCTCGCGCAGAGTGAGGGCGTGGAGGCTCACGGCGTCGACCTCTCCCCGGTCATGGTCAAGAAGACGTCGGAGCGGTGGGCCGACACCGGCGTCACCTTCCACCACGGCGACGCCCTTGAGCACCTGGCCGCCGACGAGAACACTTATGACGCCGTTTACTCGATCTTCGGCGCGGCCTGGTTCACCGACCCTGCTCGTCTCTTCCCCCTCGTGCGGGCCCGGCTCAACCCGGGGGGCGTGTTCGTGTTCTCGCAGCCGCCGGCGATCCCCGGGGCCTACGGGCCGCAGGGCATGTACAAGGGCGGCTTCGCGGGGCGGGCGATGTTCACCTACCGGTACAGCTACCGGCCGGCAGTGTGGGAGAGGTTCCTGACGCGGGCCGGGTTCCGAGCAGCGGAGGCATCCGTCCTCGACGCCCCGAAGGAAGGGCACATCGGGACGCTCCTCGTACGTGCCGCTCTCTGAGCCGCGTGAGGAGGGCGAGAGATGGGCACGGTCACACTGGCCGAGGTGCCGCTTCCCGTGCGCGCCGCTGTATTGGCACGCACTGGCCCGGTCCTGTCCATGAGCAGCCTGGACGCGGGACATAACAGCCCGCTGTCCGTACGGCTCGAAACTGTGACCGGGCCGCTGTTCGTCAAGGGTCTTCCGGACACGTCCCCCGGCCGGGCCGCGACACAGCGACGCGAATATGAGATCGGCCGCCATCTTGGAGGGCTCGCGCCCCGTGCACGCTGGGAGACCCCTGAGCCGGAGGCTGGTACCTGGGTTCGAGTGTGGTGGGACGCCGGCGCGGCGGCAGCGGCGGGCTGCCGCACCCCGGACACGTGAGTGTGGTGCTGCCCGGGCCGGTCACGAGCACAGCAGGATGGCGGGGTGACCTCATCTTCATCCACGCCCCCCGACCTCTGGCACCGATACGGGGACAGCCGGCTATCCGACGACCGGAGGCGAGGCATCGCCGGTCGCCTGCACTGGGACTGGTACCAGCGCATCGGCCCCGGCGCCGAGCTCCTGGGGGACGTCGCCGGGCGCGTGGTCGTCGATCTGGGCGCCGGCACCGGGCGCCAAGCCGCGCACGTCGCCGGGCAGCTGGGGCCCGCGCGTGTCATCGCTGTCGATGCCTCGCGGTCCCAGAACGAGCGTGCCCGCGTCGGTTACGGCCACATCCCTCGGCTGGCGTTCGTCGAGTCCGACGCTGCTGCGTACCTGCGGCAGCACCCGGACGGCGCGCATGTGTGCTACTCCGCGTTCGGGGCATGCGATTTCACCGACCCCCGCGATCTTCTGCCGGCCATCTCGGCGGCTCTCCGGCCCCGCGGCACGCTGGTGATCGCCACGCTCGCGCACTACCGCGACGGCAGCCCTCCCGAGTCCGACGTACGCCCCGGCCGCATTCCCGTCGCTACGGCCGATGGGGCCGTCGGCGTCCTGGAGCGGTGGGTTCTCGACGTCCCGGTGTGGGAAAAGCTGCTCGCAGAGGCGGGCTTCACCGGCACTGAGGTCGACATCGTCCGGGACCACGGTGGTGAGGGCGGCCCGCCCGTGGCGACCACCATCCTCCGCGCGCTCGTCCAGTGAGGCTTCCCGTACGGCGGCGTCCGTGGCGCCGCGGAGCCGCCCGATCATGGGGTCGTCGTGGAGTGACGCGTCTCCCCGCGGGCCGTACGCCGACGGTCCGCCCCCAGCCGGCGTACGCGCACTGTGCCGGTGCGGCCTCCGGGGTGCATGGTGAGGGTGCTGCCCCCGGGCGCACTCTTCGTGCCCGGGCAGTCGCCTTGGGTGGCTCTGCTTCTTCTCAAAGATCCTCCCCTGGCACTAGGGTGATTCTTTTGCTTACCCGTTACTCTTGAGGGAAGGTCGCGCACGGCGGCCATGGAGGAGTGAGATGAGGAGCAGCAACCCGGTCTTCTCGCGACGGGGCATCGGCCGCGACAACGGCCAGCCGGGAGTGAACCCGGCGCCGCAGGCCGGGGGCCCGGCCGCGGCCCAGGGTGGCAACCCGTACGCGGGCACGAACCCCTACGCCCCGCAGGGCGGCAACCCGTACGCCCAGGGCCAGCAGGACCTCACACCCGAGCAGCTTCAGCAGATGTACGGCGCCCCGCCCGCCGGGACGCTGCAGACCGGCCGGATGACGATGGACGACGTCGTCATGCGCACCGGTATGACGCTCGGCACCGTCGTCGTCGGTGCGGCCGTCGCCTGGCTCATGGAGCTGCCGCTCGGGCTCGCGATCGGCTGTGCGCTGATCGCGATGGTGCTCGGCCTGGTGCAGGCCTTCAAGCGCAAGCCGTCGCCGCCGCTGATCCTGACGTACGCCGCGTTCGAGGGCCTCTTCCTCGGCGCGCTGAGCGGTATGGTCAACGAGCGGTTCGCGGGTGCCCCGATGCAGGCGGTGCTCGGCACGATGGCGGTCTTCGCCGGTGTGCTGATCGCCTACAAGACCCGGGTGATCCGGGTCAACCGGCGGTTCTACCGCTATGTGATGGCGGCCGCGATCGGCTTCGTGCTGCTGACCGCCGTGAACCTGCTGTTCATGGCCTTCGGCGGTGGCGAGGGCCTCGGCTTCCGCAGCGGCCCGCTCGGCATCCTGTTCGGCGTCATCGGCGTCATCCTCGGTGCCTGCTTCCTCGCCCTGGACTTCAAGCAGGTCGAGGACGGTCTGGCGTACGGCGCTCCGCGCGAGGAGTCCTGGATGGCGGCCTTCGGCCTCACCCTGACCCTGGTGTGGATCTACCTGGAGCTGCTGCGCCTGATCGCGATCTTGCGTGGCGACTGACCTGCCCCAGTCATGACGTAAGGGCCCGGAGGCTTATGCTTCCGGGCCCTTTGTGTCGACGGCTGCCGTCGGCCCGGCCGGCTAGAGCAGCTTGCGGGCGGCGCGCCTCAGATCGTGTTCGTGGATGATCGCTTTTGCGTGGCCGTAGGCGAGTCCGTGCTCGCCGCGCAGCCAACTGACTTTCTCCTCGAAGCGGGAGAGGGCGGGGCCGTCATCGACGGTGCGCAACCAGTCGGACACTTTACGGCCGGTGCAATCGGGGATACGGGAGAGCATGTTCCGGTGTGTCTCGGCGGAGAAGACTTGGGACATCGGCGCCTCCGGGCGGTTCCAACGCTGGTCCTTCCCGACACCGTGCCCCAGGGGCGGCCCGTTGGCAACAGTGCCGCAGCGGCGCATAGGCTCACGGAGTGCTTGATGTGACCGCTCTGGAGACCGCCGTCGAACGACTGGCCGACCGGCTGCGCGCCGCACCGCAGAGCAAGCTGCGGCGCGGGGCGGCCGCGGAGGGGCTGGCGCTTGCCCGGGAGCTGTCGGCGCGGGCCCAGTCGATCGAATTCCCGGACCGGGAGCCGGTGCCGATGCCCGACGCGGGGGTGTTCGTGGTGGCCGACCAGCTCGCCGTGGCCGGCCACGATCTCGCGATGGCGCTGCGCGGCGCCGAGGTCGCGCGGCTGTCCGACGCGGTGGTGCTGGTCAAGGCCGCGGCGGAGCGCTGCGGCCTGTGAACCGGTCCGTCAGAGCGAGGCGATGACCCGGTCGGCGAGGACGTAGACGCTCTCCTCGCCGCAGGCGAAGGTCAGGGCGTACGCACCGGAGACGCCCGAGCCGCCCAGCAGAACGGGCGCGTTGCCCTCGCGCAGAGCCTGTGCCAGTTGCTCGGCGGTCTCGCGGTGGCCCGGGGTCATGCAGACGGTCGTGCCGTCGGCGAAGACGTAGACGTCCAGGGTGCCGAGCGGGCCGGGGCGGACGTCGGTGACCGGTATGCAGTCCTCGGCCAGCTCACCGAGCAGCGCGATGGTGCGCTCGTGGTTGGCGACGGCGGAGGTCTGCGGGGTGAAGTCGGGGTGGGACGGGTGCCGGCGGCGGGCGGCGGCCAACTCCGGCGACTCCACCGGCTCCTCGACCTCGGCGTCGTCCTCCTCCGCGGAGTCCGCCGCGTCCAGCGCCTCGATGCCGAGCAGCGGCTCCAGTCCGCCCAGGTCCGGCTGGCGGGGCAGGAAGATCGGGGCGTCCTCGCCGAACGTGGTCGGCCCGTTCAGCAGTGACGGCGCGTCGGTGGCGTCGCGGGCCTCCTGCGCTGCCCAGAAGGCACGCGCCTCGGCCAGCTCGCGCTCCCGCTCCTCGGCGAGCGCGTCGGCGACGGCCGCGCGTATCTCCGCCGCGGGCGT
>DOWQ01000148.1 GCA_003519485.1 Streptomyces sp.
GCCGGATCGCCCTGCGGGAGTCCGGAGGCCGTACGCACCCGGCCGTCCCCGCCGGCCGGGCGGGGCGGGGGCGCTATGGAGCGGGCCATGCCACGGGCGACGGCCTCCTGGATGGTGGCCGCGAGCTCGGCGGGCTGCGGCAGCCCTTGGTCCTGGAGCATGGCGGCCAGGCCGCCGGCGTAGCCCTGGCCGACGGCCCGGATCTTCCACACGTCCTGCCGGCGGTACAGCTCGAGCGCCGTGACCGCGGATTCGGAGTCGAGGTCGGTGATGGTGTAGCTGGCGACCTCCGTGCCGTCGAGGCCGGTGACGGCGATGAACGGGGCGGCGATGGCTCCGAAGCGGGTGGGTCCCCCGACACCGGTCGGCAGCGCGAGCAGCACGGTGACGCGGTGCACGGAGCCGGGCAGCGCCTCGAGGTCCACCGCGAGCCGGTGGTTCGCGGCGGCCTGCTGGGAGACCTCCAGGCCGGGGAGGTGGGGCGAGGCGGGGTGCGCGACCTGCTCGGCGCCCGAGACCTTGCCCTGGTCGTCCCCCAGGGTGGCGCCGGCCACGACCGGCTCACCCGCCGAGACCCGGATCTCCAAACGGGTTCGCGGCAGTGGGTGATTCTGCCCACGCACCAGCTCGGCCGTCATCGTGCGCCCCCTCGTCGTGCCGTACGCCGCGCCGGCGCCTGTCGTCGGTCCTGCGTTGTCGGGTCCTGCGTCGCCGGTACGCGGGGCGTCGATCCCGCGTCATCGATCCCGCGTCATCGATCCCGGGTCGCCGTCCGGTACGTCGTCCCGGATCGGCCGCCGCCCTCCGGTGCGGCTCCCGGGGACCCGCCCGGGAGCCGCGCCGCGCGAGGGCGGGCCCGCCCCGACCTACAGGTGGGGAAGGATCGACGGCATCAGGTCCTGGAAGGTGCGGCCGTTGGCCGGGTTGCCGACGGCGGTCATCGTCCAGCCGCCGCCCGTCCGGTGGACCTTGGCCATGATCTGCGCGGTGTACTTGCCGCCACCGGTGAGGGTGTAGCGCGCGATCTCCTGGCCGTTGGTCTCGTCGACGATGCGGCAGAAGGCGTTCTGCACCTCGGCGAAGGTCTGGCCGGTGAAGGAGTTCACCGTGAAGACGATCTGGTCGATGTGCACCGGGACGCGCTCGAGGTCGACCAGGATCGCCTCGTCGTCGCCGCCCTGGCCGGCGCCGCCGACCAGATTGTCACCGGTGTGGCGGACGGAGCCGTCATCGCTGACGAGGTGGCGGAAGAACACCACGTCCACCGGCTGCTTGTCGGCGAACAGCACCGCCGACGCGTCGAGGTCGATCTCTTTGGTACGGGTGCCGAACAGTCCACGGCGCGGGGCCGCCTGCCAGCCCAGCCCCATCCGCACCGCGGTCAGAGTGCCCCCGTCGGACTTCTGCAGACTGATGCCCTGTCCCTTGGACAAGTTGACGGTCACGCGCTGTCCCCTCTCGAAAACCCGGCCAACCGCGGGTATGCGCGGTTGGAGGAAACACTACGCAGTGCCACTGACAGCAGGGCGTCCCGCCGGGGTTTGTGTCGTTCTTGCAACACAGCGGTGTCCTCAGGAGCGCCCGGCCCGTCGAGAGCCGGCCCCCCTCAGGAGAGCCCGGCCTCCCGCATCTGGCGCAGCTCCTTCTTGAGCTCGCCGACCTCGTCGCGCAGCCGCGCCGCGACCTCGAACTGGAGATCGGCCGCGGCGGCGCGCATCCGGTCGGTCATCTCCTCGATGAGACCGGCGAGTTCGGCGGCCGGCCGGTCCGTGAGCACGGCGCCCTTCTTGTCCCCGGACTTCGCGGCGGCCTTGCCCCCGAGGGCGGGCACCGGGGTCTTGGCCTCCTTGGGGCTGCGGTAGCCGGTGCCGAGCAGCTCCTGGGTGTCGATGTCCTCTCGGGCGATCGTGGCCACGATGTCGTTGATCTTCTTCCGCAGCGGCTGCGGATCGAGGCCGCGCTCCTCGTTGTACGCGATCTGCTTCTCCCGGCGGCGGTTGGTCTCGTCGATGGCCTTCTCCATCGCCGCGGTCATCCGGTCGGCGTACATGTGGACCTCGCCGGAGACATTCCGCGCGGCGCGGCCGATCGTCTGGATGAGCGAGGTGCCGGAGCGGAGGAAGCCCTCCTTGTCGGCGTCGAGGATGGCGACCAGCGACACCTCCGGCAGGTCGAGGCCCTCGCGGAGGAGGTTGATGCCGACGAGGACGTCGTACTCTCCGGCGCGCAGCTCGCGCAGGAGTTCGACCCGGCGAAGGGTGTCGACGTCCGAGTGGAGATAGCGCACCTGGATCCCGAGCTCCAGGAAGTAGTCCGTGAGGTCCTCGGCCATCTTCTTGGTGAGCGTGGTGACGAGGACGCGCTCGTCCTTCTCGGTGCGGGTGCGGATCTCGTGCACCAGGTCGTCGATCTGGCCCTCGGTGGACTTGACCACGACCTGCGGGTCGACGAGCCCGGTCGGCCGGATGATCTGTTCGACGACGCCGTCGCCGCGCGAGAGCTCGTACTTCCCGGGGGTGGCGGAGAGGTAGACCGTCTGGCCGACGCGCTTCTGGAATTCCTCCCACTTGAGCGGGCGGTTGTCCATGGCGGACGGCAGCCGGAAGCCGTGGTCGACCAGGGTCCGCTTGCGGGAGGCGTCGCCCTCGTACATCGCGCCGATCTGCGGGACGGTGACGTGCGACTCGTCGATGACGAGGAGGAAGTCGTCGGGGAAGTAGTTCAGGAGGGTGTGCGGGGCGGTGCCGGACTCGCGGCCGTCGATGTGCAGGGAGTAGTTCTCGATGCCGGAGCAGGAGCCGATCTGACGCATCATCTCGAGGTCGTAGGTGGTGCGCATCCGCAGCCGCTGGGCCTCCAGGAGCTTGCCCTGCTTCTCCATCCGGGCGAGCGTCTCCTCCAGCTCCCGCTCGATGCCGTTGATCGCCCGCTCCATGCGCTCCGGGCCGGCGACGTAGTGGCTGGCGGGGAAGACGTAGAGCTGCTGGTCCTCGGTGATGATCTCGCCGGTGAGCGGGTGCAGGGTGGAGAGCGCCTCGATCTCGTCGCCGAACATCTCGATCCGGACGGCCAGCTCCTCGTAGACCGGGAAGATCTCGATCGTGTCGCCGCGGACCCGGAAGGTGCCACGGGTGAAGGCCACGTCGTTGCGGGTGTACTGGATGTCGACGAAGCGGCGCAGGAGCTCGTCCCGGTCGTACTCCTCGCCGACCTTCAGGGTCACCATGCGGTCGACGTACTCCTGCGGGGTGCCGAGGCCGTAGATGCAGGAGACGGAGGCGACCACGACCACATCGCGCCGGGTGAGCAGGGAGTTCGTCGCCGAGTGGCGGAGCCGCTCGACCTCCTCGTTGACCGAGGAGTCCTTCTCGATGTACGTGTCCGACTGCGGGACGTACGCCTCGGGCTGGTAGTAGTCGTA
>DOWQ01000731.1 GCA_003519485.1 Streptomyces sp.
GAGGACGCCTCGCTGGCCGCGAACGGGATGGTCGTCGAGGTCCCGCACCCGGAGCGCGGCACCTTCACCACGGTCGGCAGTCCGCTCAAGCTCTCGGACTCCCCCGTGCAGATGACTTCCTCACCGCTGCTCGGCGAGCACAACGAAGAGGTGTACGGCGGCGAGCTCGGCCTCGGCGACGAGGACTTGCGGCTGCTGAAGACGTCGGGGGTCATCTGATGGCGCCCCGTGAGCACCCGGCGCGCCGGAACGGCCGCGGGGCGGCGGGGCGGTGGTCGATGGGCTGAACCAGCTCGAACCACGGGACCAGCGGTGGCCGCTCACCGCGGACCCGGCACGAAGAGAACCGGCAGGGGGCGCTGACCAGGCTTCTTCGACGCAAGGGGTTCGATCGACATGACGACAACCAGTATCTCCGTACCTGTCGCCTACCGGGAGGTGACAGACGCCAACGGCCGGATGTACCGCATCGGTGAGTCCGACAGGGACATCATGGGCCGCGGACGCAAGTGGATGGTGATCCTGCCGTGGGTCGGCATGATGGGCATCAGCTCCGCTGAATACGCGTTCGCATCCGCCGAGCAAACCCTGCACGCGGCGCACAACTGGAGCAGTGGCCACATCTTCTGGATGCTCGGCGTCTGGGTGTTCTTCCAGGCCGCGGTGGCCTTCCCGGCCGGCAAGCTGCGGGAGAGCGGCAAACTACCGGCCCGCTGGGCGATGATGCTCGGCGCGCTGGGCACCCTGCTCGGCTATTTCTCGCTGGCCTACGCGCCGCATGTGATCGTGGCCTATGTGGGCTTCGGCATGTTCAGCGGTATGGGCGCCGGCATGGTGTACGCCACCTGCGTCAACATGGTCGGCAAGTGGTACCCGGAGCGCAAGGGCGGCAAGACGGGCTTCGTCAACGGAGGCTTCGCCTACGGCTCCGTGCCGTTCGTCTTCATCTTCACCGGCTTCATGGACCTGACGAACTTCCGCTGGGTGCTGGTGTGCACCGGCTTCTTCCTGGCCGCGACGGTGGCGGTGGCCGGCTACTTCTTCCAGGACCCGCCGAAGAACTGGTGGCCCGCCGAGGTCGACCCGCTGCGCAAGCCTGACGACCGCCGGGCGCGGCGCGCCATGGAGAAGAACCCGCCCGCGGTGAAGCAGTACACGCCCGCGGAGGCATGGCGGACGGGCCGGGTGGCCCTCATGTGGTTCTGTCTGCTCTGCACTTCCGGGGTGAACATCTTCGGCATCGCCTTCCAGGTGCCCTTCGGCGATGAAGCGGGGTTCACGGGTGGCATCGTGGCCACCGCCATGTCGTTGAAGGCCATCGTCAACGGCACCGGGCGCGGTGTGATCGGCTGGCTGTCGGACCGGTACGGCCGCAAGGAATGCCTCATCTTCGTCTGCATAGTGCTCGGGCTGTCCCAGTACGGCATCCTGCTCTCCGGCAACATCCGCAACCTGCCGTTGTTCCTGCTGTTCTCCAGCATCTCCGGATTCGGCGGCGGCGCGATCTTCCCCATGTTCGCCGCGATGACCGCCGACTACTTCGGCGAGAACAACAACGCCTCCAACTACGGTCTCGTCTACAGCTCGAAGCTGGTGTCGGGGCTCCTCGGCTCCGGCATGGGTGCTGTGGTCGTCGGACTCTGGGGCTTCGGCGGGGCGTTCGTCCTCGCCGGCTCCATCTCGCTGTTCGCCGGCTTCATGGCGCTCTTCCTCCACCCGCCGGGGCGGCCGCGGCCGCGGCGCCGGCACATCGCACCGAATCCACAGCCCATCAGCCGCGACGCGGAATAGCTTCCCCGCCGGCCGGTCCGGCTCGCCGAGAAGCGAGCCGGGCCGGCCGGCCGCGCGCCGGGAGGAACTTCGGCGGCGCGGGACGCACCCTCGGCCGACCGGTCCGGAAACCCGCGTCAGGCCGTTTCGCGCTGGTGATAGGTGCGGCGGGTGTGCTCCGTGTGCCCCCGCATGATCTCCGTCGCGCGCCGCTCGTCGCGCGCCGAGATGGCCTCGATCAGCTGCCGGTGCTCGATCCAGGACTGTTTGCCGCGCTGTCTGGCGACCGGTGTGTAGTACCAGCGGACCCGGCGGTCGACCTGCCGGGCCAGCTCCGCGAGGACGACATTCCCCGCCAGCTCCATCACCTTGGCGTGGAACGCGGCGTTGGCGGCGACCGTTAGGTCCACGTCCTCGCCGCCGACGGCCTGTTCGCCCCTGGCGCACAGCTCCTCCAGCTCGGCTATCCCCGCCGAGCCCGAGTTGGCGGCGGCCAGCCGGGCGGCCTCGGCCTCCAGCAGCGTACGGACGGAGAGCAGATGGTCCGCCTCCTGCTCGGTGGGCTCATGGACGAACGCGCCCTGAGCGGGGCGTAGATCGACCCAGCCATCGGTGTTGAGCCGTTGCAGTGCCTCGCGTACGGGCTGGCGCGACACGCCGAGGTGGCCCGCGAGCTCGCTCTCGACCAGATGCTGGCCGGGCTGGAGCGCCCGGGTCGTGATCAGCTCCAGCAGAGCTTCGTACACTCGCTCGCGCAGCGGCCCCGGCCGCTCCAGCCTGGGTACGGCACCTTGTGGCAGTCCTTCGGACAGCACCACGGTCCCCCCTCTGCACTCGCGGTCGATTGGTTTTCGTCTACAGTTTACCGCAAGCCAGGGTAGCGGGCGCCGCAACCCCCTCCGACTCGTACGCCGTTTCCGTCGAGGCCACTCTCACTTCGGCGCTGGCCCGGGTGCACGCCGGGTGTCCAGGGAGCGGGGAAGAGACGCCTTACGTGCGACGGGCCTCGTCGGCGTGGTGGCCGTCGACACTTACGACAATCCCGCCGAGCCACAGGACCGTGAGGTCCTGCCGCACCTCGGTGCGGACAGCGCTCGCTTCGCCGGCATGGCCAAGGACAAGCTCGGCTTCGGTGAGGGCCTGGTCGGCCCCGCGGGTCTCATTCGCGCGGAAGTGTCGGCGTGGCTCGACAATTTTCTGGACCGCGGGGCAGAACGGAAGATTCTCTACTGGACCGGCCACGGTGTGGACGCCGAGGGCGGCTTCCACCTCGCGTGCCTCGACAGCTGGGCGCACGGGAGCTTCGATCCGTCGCGCTCCTTCGCTCTGACGGAACTGGTCGACCGCACTCTCGGGGCCCGGCACCAGGCGCATACGCTGCTGGTCCTCGACGCCTGCTCGTCGCACGGGCATCTGCGGCAGGCCCTGAGCCGTGCGGTGAGCAAGGATCGGGCTTCGGTCGCCGAGGCCTACGAGACGTCCAGCCACGGCTTCGCCATGATCGGCACTTCCGGTGTGGGCGAGGTGATCCGGGAAGGGCTGTGGATCGACTGGCTGTCGAACGTCCACAACCCTTATTTCGACGACGCGGAAGGCACGGAGCCTCATAGGCAGTGGGCGCGCCCCGCGGTGCTGGCGGACGACGCGCCGCTGCCCTGGGCCGAGGATTCGCCCTTTTTGCTCCAGGAAGGCGGCGCTCTGGAACGCGAGTTCACCGGGCGTCACGCGGCACTGAGCCGACTGGTCCGCTGGCTGGACACGGTGGCCCACGGCATGCAGGTGGTCACGGGGCCGGGCGGCTCGGGCAAAACCGCCCTGCTGGGCATGCTCGGCCTGCTGTCCGTGGCACGTCGCAGACGACGGCTCGACCCGCAGCCACCGCCGCAGATCTGTCCGCGGTCCGGCACGATCCATGCCCTCATCACCTGCCGTGACCGGTCTCTCTGCGCGGTGGTCGACGCATTGTGGGACGCGCTCGGAGCCTTCCCCGCGATGCCGCCCAAGCCCGCCGCGGCGTGCGACGCCGACTTGTGCGCGACGGCCGTGGGCCGTCTCGTACAGGAGACGGGCGAGTCGCTCAACCTGGTCTTCGACAGCCTCGACGAGGCGATGCCCGGACAGGCGCACGAGATCGCCCGTCAGCTACTCAACCGGCTCGCGGACACCTGGGGAGTCAAGGTGGTCGTGGCGACGCGCCCATGGCCGAGGCGCCAACTTGCCCAGTCGGCGCCTGCCGAGAGCCCCGGCGTCGGAACACACCGTCGTCCAGCTCGGCATGACGGCCGGGACGGGACCCGCCCAGCTCCACCAGCGCTCCGACATGGCCCGCGGCGCACGGCAGGCGAACTTCTACATCGCCGAGATGAACCCCATCAGCGTGGGCGGGGCCGACAACACCTTTCCCGGCTACGACGGGCAGTGGCGGATGGCGGCGTACACGACCATCTCCCGGGGCGCCGAGATGGTGCCTACTGGCACTGGCACAGCCTGCACTACGGCAGCGAGACGTACTCGCACGGCATCCCCAACCACGGCACGGAGCCCAACCGCTGCTACGACGAGATCGCCCGGATCGGCAAGGAGCTGGAACAGAGCTCGAAGGGGCGGAGCCGATCGCCCACTACGAGCACCCGCACTTCGGCCGCTTCCCCGCCGCATCCTCCCAGCCGTTCGGCGCCGGCCGGGTGACCTACGTGGGCACCCTGCCCGACGCCTCGTTCAGCAGGGCGCTGGGCGAGTGGGCGCTGCGCCGCTCCGGCGTGACGCCGCTGGGGCTCGGTCTGCCCGAGCCGGTCCGGGTGACCCGGGCGCGGGCGCGTACGGGGCAGCGGCTGTGGTTCTTCACCAACTGGTCGTTCGACCGGCACGTCATCACGGCTCCCCCGGTCACCGGCCGGGACCTCTTCGACGGCAGTCCGGTCGGCACCGGCCACGGACTGGAACTGCCGCCCTGGGGCGTGACCGTGGTCGTCGAGGAGTGAGCGGTCCGC
Source organism: Streptomyces sp. (assembly GCA_003519485.1). Taxonomy (GTDB): domain Bacteria; phylum Actinomycetota; class Actinomycetes; order Streptomycetales; family Streptomycetaceae; genus Streptomyces. Next base: position 4,761 of record DOWQ01000731.1, read on the forward strand.
TCCGGCGGACGGACGTCCGGGAGTCCGGCGGCGGCCCGGTTCGTCGCCGCCGGGTCAGGCCCGGGCGGCGTT
>DOWQ01000067.1 GCA_003519485.1 Streptomyces sp.
CGCCGCCCGCCCCCCGTCCGCGCGTCTCGTGACCGGGCAGCGGCCGCCGCGCAGCGGGCCGCTGGTGCGGCTGCGGCGGCTGCTCGGCCGGCTGAGGCAGGCGTGGGACCGGCCGCTGACGGCCTATTACCTCATCCTCGGCGGCAGCCTCCTGCTGCTCGTGCTCGGCCTGGTGATGGTCTTCTCCGCCTCCCAGATCCAAGCCCTGCAGTCCGACCTGGCGTCCACGTACTTCTTCGCCAAGCAGTCGGTGGCCGCCGCCATCGGCGCCGTGCTGCTGCTGGTGGCCGCGCGGATGCCGGCCCGGCTGCACCGCGCGCTGGCGTACCCGCTGCTCGCGGCCTCGGTCTTCCTGCTGCTCATGGTCCAGGTGCCGGGGCTGGGGCACGCGGTCAACGGCAACCAGAACTGGATCCACATCGGCGGCCCGTTCCAGCTCCAGCCCAGCGAGTTCGCCAAGCTGGCGCTGGTCCTGTGGGGGGCCGACCTGCTCGCCCGCAAGCAGGAGAAGCGGCTGCTGATCCAGTGGAAGCATCTGCTGGTACCGCTGGTCCCGGTGGCCTTCCTGCTACTGGGGCTGATCATGCTCGGCGGCGACATGGGCACCGCCGTCATCCTGACCGCCGTACTCTTCGGCCTGCTCTGGCTGGCCGGCGCCCCCACCCGGCTGTTCGCGGGGGTCCTCGGGGCGGCCGCCCTCCTCGGTTTCGCCCTGATCCGGTCCAATCCCAACCGGATGGCCCGGCTGGAGTGCCTGGGCGCCACCGATCCCGGCCCGAACGACCAGTGCTGGCAGGCGGTGCACGGAATCTACGCCCTCGCCAACGGCGGCTGGTTCGGCTCCGGACTGGGGGCGAGTGTGGAGAAATGGGGAGAACTCCCCGAGCCGCACACCGACTTCATCTTCGCCGTGACGGGCGAGGAACTCGGCCTGGCGGGGACGCTGTCGGTGCTCGCCCTCTTCGCGGCTCTAGGCTATGCGGGTATCCGCGTGGCCGGACGCACGGAGGACCCCTTCGTGAGGTATGCCGCGGGAGGCGTGACCACCTGGATCACGGCCCAAGCCGTGATCAACATCGGTGCGGTGCTCGGCCTGCTGCCGATCGCCGGAGTCCCGCTCCCGCTGTTCTCCTACGGGGGGTCGGCCCTGCTGCCGACCATGTTCGCCATCGGACTGCTGATCGCCTTCGCGCGCAGCGAGCCCGCTGCGCGGGCGGCGTTGGCCATGCGGCAGCCAGTCATGAGAAAAAGACTGGCTGGGGTGAGAAGGAAGACGATGAGGCGGCGCGCGCAACAGCGGCCGTCCGGAGAGCGGTGAATTTCGGTGCATGTCGTACTCGCCGGTGGGGGGACCGCCGGCCACATCGAGCCCGCGCTCGCCCTCGCGGATGCCCTGCGGAGGCAGGACCCGGCCGTGGGAATCACGGCCCTGGGCACGGAGCGCGGACTCGAGACCCGGCTGGTACCGGAGCGGGGGTACGAACTCGGGTTGATCCCGGCCGTACCGCTGCCGCGCAAGCCCACTCCGGAGCTGATCACCGTTCCCGGCCGGCTGCGCGGCACCATCAAGGCCGCCGAGCAGATCCTGGAACGGACCAAGGCCGATTGCGTGGTCGGCTTCGGCGGCTACGTGGCGCTGCCCGGATACCTCGCGGCCAAGCGGCTCGGGGTGCCGATCATCGTCCATGAGGCCAACGCCCGGCCCGGCCTCGCCAACAAGATCGGCTCCCGGTACGCGGCCGCCGTCGCGGTGAGCACCCCGGACAGCAAGCTGCGCGGGGCCCGCTACGTCGGCATCCCGCTGCGCCGCTCCATCGCCACGCTCGACCGGGCCGCGGCCCGGCCGGAGGCCCGTGCGGCGTTCGGACTCGACCAGAATCTGCCGACCCTGCTGGTGTCGGGGGGGTCGCAGGGCGCGCGGCGGCTGAACGAGGTGGTCCAGGCGGTCGCCCCGGCGCTCCAGCGGGCGGGCATCCAGATCCTGCACGCGGTCGGCCCGAAGAACGAGATGCCGCAGACCGACAACATGCCCGGGATGCCGCCGTACATCCCGGTACCGTACGTGGACCGGATGGATCTCGCCTACGCCGCGGCCGATGTGATGCTCTGCCGCGCGGGTGCGATGACGGTCGCCGAGCTGTCGGCCGTCGGGCTGCCGGCCGTGTACGTCCCGCTGCCGATCGGCAACGGCGAACAGCGGCTCAACGCCCAGCCGGTGGTGAAGGCCGGCGGCGGACTCCTCATCGACGACGCCGAACTGACGCCCGAATGGGTGCTGAGCCATGTGCTCCCGGTGCTCACCGATCCGCACCGGCTGTACGAGATGTCGCGCTTCGCCGCGGAGTTCGGCCGCCGGGACGCCGACGAATTGCTGGTCGGCATGGTGTACGAGGCGATTGCCGCACGCAGGGCCGGTTAGCCGGCCCGGCACGAGAGCGCCGCACGGCGCGGGAAAGCAGGGGAGCGTGGCCGGACAGACGACCGCCCGGCGAGGCGAGAGCGAGATGTCGCCGTCCGGCCCGCCCCCACCGGAGGAGCGGGACGAGCACGAGGCCCCGCGCCGCCGGCGGATGGGGCGGCCGAGTGCCGGTATGTTGATCATCTCGGTGCTGGCCGCCGCGCTGCTCGGGGCCGGCGTCTTCTGGATTCTCTACGGCTCCTCATGGGCGCGGGTGGAGCGGGTGACGACCGTCGGGACCGACGTCCTGACGCCGGAGGAGGTCCGCCGGGCCGCCGCCGTCCCGCTCCGCGCGCCGTTGGTCACGGTGGACACCGACCGGGTCGCCGGCCGGCTGCGGGAGAAGCTGCCGCGCGTCGACACCGTCGATGTCGCCCGTTCCTGGCCGGACTCGGTCGTTCTGGAAGTGACCGAGCGAAAGCCCGAGGTGCTTCTCGAAAAGGGCGAAATGTTCGTCGAAGTGGACGCCGACGGAGTTCGTTTTGCCACCGTGGCGCAGCCGCCGCGCGGTGTTCCCCTGCTGGAAATGGACGTGGCCGAGTCGCCGAGTCTGCGCCGATTCCCGGTGGAGCGGCTCCGCCGGGAAGCGGTGCGGGTCGCGGCCGGACTTCCCGCGGTGATTCACCGGGACACCCGCGTCATCCGGATCCGTTCCTACGACTCCGTCAGCTTGGAGCTCACGCGCGGCCGTACGGTCGTGTGGGGTTCGAGCGAACAGGCGGCGGCGAAGGCGCGGACTCTTCTCGCGCTGATGAAAAATGCCGGTGACGCCGACCACTTCGATGTGAGTACGCCCACCGCTCCCGCCGTCTCCCGTAGTTGACCTGCCGCTCGGCGGGGCCGCACCCTGGGTACCAGCCACTATGCGCGATCACATAGGGTGAAAAGAAAAACGGGAGGTTCGGCGTGTTCATTGAACGCGTAGCACTTGTCGACTTAGTGTCTCGTTCGAAGAGTCCAAGGGGCAGGCACACTGGTAACCCTAAACTTCACCGTTAGGGTTCGGGTCGGTGTCCGAACCGGCCCACAGGCATATGTAACTCGAGGCGAGAGGCCTTCGACGTGGCAGCACCGCAGAACTATCTCGCAGTCATCAAGGTCGTCGGAATCGGCGGCGGTGGCGTCAATGCCATCAACCGGATGATCGAGGTCGGTCTCAAGGGCGTCGAGTTCATCGCGATCAACACCGACGCACAGGCCCTGCTGATGAGTGACGCCGACGTCAAGCTCGACGTCGGCCGGGAACTGACCAGGGGTCTGGGAGCGGGCGCCGACCCCGACGTGGGCCGCAAGGCCTCCGAGGACCACCGCGAGGAGATCGAGGAGGTCCTGAAGGGGGCCGACATGGTCTTCGTCACCGCGGGCGAGGGCGGTGGCACGGGCACCGGTGGCGCCCCGGTCGTCGCCAATATCGCGCGGTCCTTGGGCGCGCTGACGATCGGCGTGGTCACCCGTCCGTTCACCTTCGAGGGCCGCCGCCGGGCGAACCAGGCCGAGGACGGCATCGCCGGCCTGCGCGACGAGGTCGACACCCTGATCGTGATCCCGAACGACCGGCTGCTTTCCATCTCGGACCGCCAGGTGAGCGTGCTCGACGCGTTCAAGTCGGCGGACCAGGTGCTGCTGTCGGGTGTCCAGGGCATCACCGATCTCATCACCACCCCCGGTCTGATCAACCTGGACTTCGCGGACGTCAAGTCCGTGATGTCGGAGGCCGGCTCGGCCCTGATGGGCATCGGCTCCGCGCGCGGCGACGACCGCGCGGTCGCCGCCGCCGAGATGGCCATCTCCTCGCCGCTGCTGGAGGCGTCCATCGACGGCGCCCGCGGCGTACTGCTCTCCATCTCCGGCGGCTCCGACCTGGGTCTGTTCGAGATCAACGAGGCAGCCCAGCTTGTCAGCGAGGCCGCGCACCCGGAGGCAAACATCATCTTCGGCGCGGTCATCGACGACGCGCTCGGCGACGAGGTACGGGTCACGGTCATCGCGGCGGGCTTCGACGGCGGTCAGCCGCCGCCCAAGAGCCAGAGCCGCGACAAGGTGCTCGGCTCCTACGCCGGCCGCGAGGAGCAGCCCGCGTCCGCGTCCGCCGAGAGCGGCGGCCGCTTCAGCGGCCTGGGCGGCGTCCCGTCCCGCGACGGGGAGCCGGAGCCCGTGGAGTCCGTGCCTGTCGGCGATGTCTCCGCACCGGTCGCACCGCCGCAGGTGCCCCCGGCCCGTCCGTACTCGGACAGCCAGGCCGAGGAGCTCGATGTGCCGGACTTCCTCAAGTAGTCACGACGCACACGTGATAGGGCAGCAGCACGAGACGAGCGGCGCGCACTTCGCCTTCACCGACAGGTGGGGCGGGGTGAGCGCCGCTCCGTACGACCGGCTCAACCTCGGCGGCGCGGTCGGCGACGACCCCGGGGCCGTGCGGACGAACCGCGGACTCGCGGCGCGGGCGCTCGGTCTCGGACCGGAGCGGGTCGTCTGGATGCACCAGGTGCACGGCCGGGACGTCGCCGTGGTCGACGGTCCCTGGGGCGACCGCACCGCGATCCCGCCGGCCGACGCGGTGGTGACGACACGTCCGGGGCTCGCCCTGGCGGTACTCACCGCGGACTGCGCTCCGATCCTGCTCGCCGACCCGGCCGCCGGCGTCGTGGGCGCCGCGCACGCGGGCCGCCCGGGCCTCGTCGCCGGGGTGGTGCCGGCGGTGGCCGAAGCCATGGCCGGGCTCGGCGCCGAGCCGTCCCGGCTGGTCGCGTACATCGGACCCACGGTCTGCGGGCGCTGCTACGAGGTGCCGGAGGCCATGCGGGACGATGTCGCCGCCGTCGTGCCGGAGGCAGGCTCCACCACCTCGTGGGGGACGCCCGCCGTCGATGTGACGGCCGGGGTCCGCGCCCAGTTGGCCGGGCTCGGTGTGACAAAGATCGTGCCGTCCGGCGTCTGCACGCTGGAGTCGGCGGACCACTTCTCCTACCGGCGGGACCGCACCACGGGGCGCCTCGCCGGCTATGTCTGGTTGGACGGATGAGCGTGACGGATCGCAGAACTGAGCTGGTCGGCAGCCTGGCACGGGTGGAGGAACGTATCTCCGCCGCCTGCGCGGCGGCCGGCCGGAAGCGGGAGGAGGTGACCCTGATCGTGGTCACCAAGACCTACCCGGCGAGTGACGTACGGCTCCTCGCGGAACTCGGTGTGCGGCACGTAGCGGAGAACCGGGACCAGGATGCCGCCCCGAAGTCCGCGGAATGCGCAGGGCTTCCCCTTACTTGGCACTTTGTTGGCCAATTGCAGACAAATAAAGTCCGTTCCGTGGTTGCTTATTCCGATATCGTACAGTCCGTGGACCGGACCAAATTGGTCGGCGCCCTGTCCACCGCCGCGGTCCGGGCCGGTCGCGAACTGGGCTGTCTGGTCCAGGTCGCGCTCGACGCGGAATCGGGAGAGGCGGGCGGGCGGGGCGGCGTCGCGCCGGCAGAGGTGCCGGCGCTGGCGGACGCGATCGCCGACGCCGAAGGGCTGCGCGTCAAGGGGCTGATGACGGTGGCACCGCTCGCCGGCCCCTACGCGGGTCGGCAACGGGCCGCATTCGAGCATTTGATGGAAATCTCATCCAGCCTGCGCGGGCGTCATCCGGCTGCCAACATGGTGTCCGCGGGCATGAGTACGGACCTCGAGGAAGCGGTGCTGGCCGGAGCGACACATGTACGCGTCGGTACCGCGGTACTCGGAGTCCGACCCGGGCTCCGGTAACGTCGCCAAGAAGTCGGACCACAGCAGAAAATATGGCCGGTTCCGCCCAGTGCGAGCAGGCCGAGTGGATCCAGGGCACCCGGTGACGGAGCCGATCCACCACAGAGCGGAGGACGCAGAGAATGGCCGGCGCGATGCGCAAGATGGCGGTCTACCTCGGCCTCGTGGAGGACGATGGGTACGACGGCCGGGGGTTCGACCCCGACGACGAGTTCGAGCCCGAGCCGGAGCCCGAGAGGGCCCACCGGCAGCACCAAGCACATCAGGCAGATCGGACGCAACGGGACGAACCGTCTCGAATTGCCCAACCGCCCTCCCAGCGTGAGCCGGTGGCCGTGGCGGCGGAAAGCGGACGACCCGCCCGAATCGCCCCCGTGGCATCCATCACACCTGAACGCCAGAGTCTGGAGAAGAACGCACCGGTGATCATGCCCAAGGTCGTGTCCGAGCGAGAGCCGTACCGCATCACGACGCTGCACCCCCGGACGTACAACGAGGCCCGTACCATCGGGGAACACTTCCGTGAGGGCACCCCGGTGATCATGAATCTCACGGAGATGGACGACACCGATGCGAAGCGGCTTGTCGACTTCGCGGCCGGCCTCGTCTTCGGTCTGCACGGCAGCATTGAGCGCGTGACGCAGAAGGTGTTCCTGCTGTCTCCTGCTAACGTCGATGTCACGGCGGAGGACAAAGCCCGTATCGCTGAGGGTGGGTTCTTCAACCAGAGCTGAGACGCAACACCGGTCACACGGCCCGACCAGCGGGCATTTTGGGGAGAGGGACACGCGGGATGAACATCGCACTGCAGGTGGTCTACATCGCGTTGTTCTGCTTCCTGCTTGTGTTGATTTTTCGGTTGGTCATGGACTATGTGTTCCAATTCGCCCGGTCATGGCAACCCGGCAGGGCGATGGTGGTCGTCCTGGAGGCGACCTACACTGTCACCGATCCGCCGCTCAAGCTTCTGCGGCGGGTGATCCCGCCGTTGCGTCTCGGGGGCGTTGCGCTTGACCTGTCCTTCTTCGTACTGATGATCATCGTCTACATCCTGATCTCCGTCGTGGGGCGGCTGTGAACGATACGGTCTTGCCGATATGCCGACGACTACGTTGAGGTGAAGAGATGCCGTTGACCCCTGAGGACGTTCGGAACAAGCAGTTCACGACCGTCCGCCTCCGAGAGGGCTATGACGAGGACGAGGTCGATGCCTTCCTCGATGAGGTCGAAGGTGAGCTGACCCGGCTGTTGCGGGAGAACGAGGACCTGCGGGCCAAGCTCGCTGCCGCGACCCGCGCTGCCGCCCAGCACCAGCAACAGCAAGGAATGCGTAAACCGGAGCAGCAGGAGCGGCCCGGAGGGCCGGTACCCGCTGCCATATCGGGTCCGCAGCCGGTGCCTCCGCAGCAGCAGATGGGTCCGCCCCAGCTGCCCGGTGGAGCACCCCAGCTGCCCGCAGGGCCCGGCGGTCACGGACCGCAGCAGGGCGGCCCCGGCGGCCCGCACGGCCACGGACCCGGCCAGCAGCAGCACATGGGCGGCCCCCCCGGCCACATGGGCGGTCCGATGGGCGGCCCCGGCCAGCACATGCAGCAGCAGCAACAGCCGCCGCAGCAGCAGCACGGTGACGGCGGTGCCGCACGTGTGCTGTCGCTGGCGCAGCAGACCGCCGACCAGGCGATCGCGGAGGCCCGTTCCGAGGCCAACAAGATCGTCGGCGAGGCGCGGAGCCGTGCCGAGGGTCTGGAGCGGGACGCCCGTGCCAAGGCCGACGCGCTGGAGCGGGACGCCCAGGAGAAGCACCGTGTCGCGATGGGCTCCCTGGAGTCCGCCAGGGCGACGCTGGAGCGCAAGGTCGAGGACCTGCGCGGCTTCGAGCGGGAGTACCGCACCCGGCTGAAGTCGTACCTGGAGAGCCAGCTGCGCCAGCTGGAGAACCAGGCCGACGACTCGCTTGCCCCGCCCCGTACGACCGCGGCGGCCTCGCTTCCGCCGTCCCCGTCGATGGCCGGCGCCGGCGCCGGCCCGATGGGCGGGCACACCATGGGTGGCCAGTCCATGGGCGGCCACGGAGGCCACGGCGGTGGCCATGGTCCGTCGGGTGTTGCGGGTCCGTCCTACGGCGGCCAGCAGCAGATGTCCCCGGCCATGACACAGCCGATGGCACCGGTGCGGCCGCAGGGCCAGCAGCCGATGCAGCAGGCGCCGTCGCCGATGCGTGGCTTCCTGATCGACGAGGACGACAACTGACCGCGGCGCCGTAGGCGCACATTCGCCGGCGTATCGCAGAGGGCCGGGTCCGGAGACCTTCTCCGGGCCCGGCCCTCTGGCGTGCGCATTGCGAATGGGGGCGCCGGGGTCCGGGATAACTCGCGCCGGGAGAGCTCAGGTGCGGAGCCGCCCGGGGCGCCCGAGCTACCGGAGCTACCCGAGCAGCCCGAGGCGCGCAGGCCCACCAAGCCCTTCGGAGTCACCCGGGCCCGGAGTGGCCGGGCCACCCGGGACCCTCCACCCGGGCCCCCACCGGGAGCCCGGAGCTCCGGAGCCCGAGGTTCGGAGCCCGGACCCGGAGCCTGGATCCCGACCCCGAACCCCGAGCCCGGCGGCCTCGTGGCCGGTGGCCAGTAGCTCGGAGCCCGGTCCATGGCCCGGAGACCCGCAGGACCGGAGACCGTGGGCTCGGCAGGCAGGACCGTGGGGTGGGGTGCGGACCGGCGCGCGGCTCCCGGTGCCGGTTGCGGTCCCGCGGTGGCCGCTTGCGGCCCGCGTGCCGGTCGCGGATGCGCGGCCGGGGCTCGGCGGCGGG
>DOWQ01000403.1:0-8202 GCA_003519485.1 Streptomyces sp.
GCCATCAAGTTCCCCGACTTCATCCACACCCAGAAGCGCGACCCGTACACCGGCTCGCAGGAGGCGAACAACGTCTTCGACTTTTGGGGCCTCTCCCCGGAGTCGACACACCAGGTGACCTGGCTGTTCGGTGACCGCGGCATCCCGGCCTCCTTCCGCCACATGGACGGCTTCGGCTCGCACACCTTCCAGTGGAACAACGCCGCCGGCGAGGCCTTCTGGGTCAAGTACCACTTCAAGACCGACCAGGGCATCAAGAACCTGACGGTGGACGAAGCGGCCGTCCTCGCGGGCTCGGACCCGGACAGCCACCAGCGCGACCTGCGCGAGTCGATCGAGCGGGGCGACTTCCCCAGCTGGAGCGTGGGCATCCAGGTCATGCCGGCGGCCGAGGCGGCCAACTACCGCTTCAACCCGTTCGACGTCACCAAGGTCTGGCCGCACGCCGACTACCCGGTCATCGAGCTCGGCAAGTTCGAGCTCAACCGCAACCCGCAGAACGTCTTCGCCGAGGTCGAGCAGTCGACCTTCTCCCCGGCGCACTTCGTGCCCGGCATCGGCCCGTCCCCGGACAAGATGCTGCAGGGCCGGCTCTTCGGCTACGGCGACGCCCACCGCTACCGGGTCGGGATCAACGCCGACCAGCTGCCGGTGAACCGTCCGCACGCCGCCGAGGCCCGTTCGCACGGCCGGGACGGACACCTGTACGACGGCCGGCACGGCGCCGCGAAGAACTACGAGCCCAACAGCTTCGGCGGCCCGGCGCAGACCGGGGAGGCGCTGTGGCAGCCGATCCAGGTGTCCGGCCTCACCACGGAGCAGACCACCCCGTCGCACTCCGAGGACAGCGACTTCGTCCAGGCGGGCAACCTCTACCGCCTGATGTCGGAGGCGGAGAAGGAGCGCCTGGTCACCAACCTCGCGGGTGCCATGTCCGGCGTCACGGACGACGGCATCCTCGACCGGGCCATCAACAACTTCCGCCAGGCGGACGCCGACTTCGGCAAGCGGCTCGAGGTCGCGGTCAAGGCCCTTCGCGGCTGACCGGACGCTTGCCGTAAGGGAGGAAGGGGCCGGGCCTGTCCAGGGACCCGGTCCCTTCCGCCGGTTCCACCCGCCGTCCGGCCGGTGACAGCGCGCGCCGCGTCGCACGCCGGCACCAGTGCCGTATGCGCACCGGCGCCGCGTGCGGCGCGGTGGCGTGTGCGGTGGCGTTACGCGGGCGCGCTGCCGGTCGTGACGGCGGCCGGAGTCCGTGCACGGGGCCGTTCTTCCCGTTGTTCCCGCAGAGTGTGGCGGGCCGTCAGCCGGCCAGCGTGGCCGGCTGCTGCCGGGTGGGCGCCCAGCTGCGGATGATGTCGCGGACCGAGACCACGCCGACCGGTTCCCGGTCGTCGAGCACGACCAGGTGCCGGAAACCCCCGTGGACCATCGCCTCCGCGGCTTCCTCCAGCGTCCATCCGGGGGCGGCGAAGACCACATCCGTGGTCGTGTGCGACTGGGCTGTCTCGCGGTCGGGGTCCTGGCCCGCGCCGAGGGAGACGAGGATGTCCCGCTCGGTGAGGATGCCGATCCCGCAGGTGTCGGGGTCGAGGACCATGGCGGCGCCGACGCGGCGGCCGGCCATCAGCCGGGCGGCTTGGCGGAGTGTATGGGCGGGTCCGATGGTGAGGACCACCGTGCTCATGGCATCACGGACGAGCATGGGGGTGGAGCCACCTCCTTCGTGGACCCTCCGCGGGAGGCCGCCGAGGCGGCACTCCCCGACAGAGGATGCACAAGTGCACAAGCGGGTGGATTCTCATGTTCACACGCTGTCCGGGGGCACACAAGAAGGCCGACGCCTAACGCTGGTTCAGATACCCCAGCAGCTCGCTGTGCAGCAGGCCGTTGGACGCCGCGGCGTTGCCGCCGCCCGGGCCCCGCACGCCTTCGAGATCGGTGAACTCGCCGCCCGCCTCCTGCACGATGATCGCGTTCGCGGCCATGTCCCAGAGCGACAGATCCGGCTCGGCGCACATGTCCACCGAGCCCTCGGCGACCATCATGTACGGCCAGAAGTCGCCGTAGCCCCGGGTCCGCCAGCAGTCGCGGGTCAGGTCGAGGAAGCCGCCGAACCGCCCCTGCTCCTCCCAGCCGGTCAGCGAGGAGTACGCGAACGAGGCGTCCGCGATCTTCCCGACCTGGGACACCCGCAGCGGGGAGGCCGACGACAGGCTCCGCCCGGTGTACGCGCCGCCGCCCTTCGCCGCCCACCAGCGGCGGCTCAGTGCCGGTGCCGAGACCACCCCGACGACTGACTGGAAGCCGCCCTCCCCCTGCACCATCAGCGAGATCAGCGTCGCCCAGACCGGCACGCCCCGTACGTAGTTCTTGGTGCCGTCGATCGGGTCGATGACCCAGCGCCGCGGGCCCGAGCCCTCGCTGCCGTACTCCTCGCCCAGCACGGCGTCCCGCGGCCGGGCCCGGCGCAGCGACGTGCGGATCAGCTCCTCGGTGGCCTTGTCCGCCTCGCTCACCGGCGTCATGTCCGGTTTGGTGTCGACCTTGAGGTCGAGCGCCTTGAACCGGGACATGGTCTGGGCGTCGGCGGCGTCCGCCAGCACATGGGCAAGGCGCAGATCATCGTGAAAGTCGGGCATGTGCGAACAGTATCCATGCCGCTCCTGGTGAGCCACATGGTCAAGTCCGTACGGGGCCGGTCATCGGCTGTCAGGGCTCTTGACAGTGTGTGGCGGCACGTCAATTGTGAGGCCACAGCCGCCATGTGAGCCGCATGGCCCGGGAGACCGCCCGGAGGCGCCGATGACCACCGCACGTGAGTCCCTGCTGGACGCCGCCTACGCCGCGCTGTCGGGCCGGCCGTGGCCCTTCGTCCGGATGGTGGACGTCGCCGCCGCCGCCCGGGTGTCCCGGCAGACCCTTTACAACGAGTTCGGCAGCAAGGACGGCCTGGCGCGCGCCCTGGTGCGGCGGGAGGTCGACCGCTATCTCGCGGGCGTACGGACCGTGCTCACCGGACCGCCGCCCGGCGACCCCGCGGAGCGGCTGGCGGCGATGGCCGAGTGGACCGCGCGGACGGCCTGTCACAACCCGCTGGTCCGGGCCGTGCTCACCGGCTGCTGGGGGGACCGGCTGCCACAGCCCGTCCGGGTCGTCGGCGGGCTGCCGCAGGCTCCGTACGTCCCGGCGCAGCACCGTGCGGACGTCTCACTGCCGTCGCCGGTCGAGCTGCTGGGCCAGGTGCGGGATCTGGCGGCGGCGGCCCTGGCTGCGGGCCGGCCGGCCGAGGAGGCCCAGCGGCTGGCGGGCTCCTGCGACGTGGCCGTACGGCTGGCGCTGTCCTTCGTGGTGGCGCCCGCCGGGTCGCGTGAGGTCGGCCGGCTGGTCCGGCGCACGCTGCCGGCGGTGTCCGACTGAGCCGGTCCGGACCAGCGGGGCGGATGACAGACGGGGCGGACAGGCAGGACGGACCAGCGGGACGAAGAGACGGGACGAACGGACGGGCCGGAGGGAGGTGCCCCGGCCGGACAGCCGGCTCCGCCGCCGTCAGTCGCCCTCGCGCCGCTCCCGTGCCGAGAGCAGCCGCCGCAGCGAGTAGAGCCGGTCCGGCGAGGCGTGCCCCTCGGCGACCCACTGGTCGAGCGCGCAGCCCGGCTCGTCGTGGCCGCACCCGCGCGGGCAGCCCTCGGTCCCGGGCAGCAGGTCGGGAAAGGCGTTGATGACCCGCGACGGGTCGACGTGGTGCAGCCCGAACGAACGCACTCCCGGGGTGTCGACCACCCAGCCGCCCCCGTGCTCCGCGTCCGGCAGCGGCAGGGCCAGCGCCGAGGTGGTGGTGTGCCGGCCGCGCCCGGTGACCGCGTTGACATGGCCGGTGGCCCGCCGGTGGTCCGGCACGAGGGCGTTGACCAGCGTCGTCTTCCCCACGCCGGAGTGTCCGACGAAGGCGGTGATGCGCCCCGTCAGCCTCTCCCGCACCCGGTCGGCCGCCGCGCCGTCGGCCAGCTCCTCGCGGTTGGTCACCAGATACGGCACGCCCAGCGGCTCGTACGCCGCCAGCAGCGTGCCGGCCGGGGCCAGATCCGACTTGGTGAGGACGAGCAGCGGCGTCAGGCCCGCGTCGAAGGCGGCGACCAGGCAGCGGTCGATCAGCCGGGGCCGCGGCTCGGGGTCGGCGAGGGAGGTGACGATCGCCAGTTGGTCGGCGTTGGCGACGACCACCCGCTCGTACGGGTCGTCGTCGTCCGCCGTCCGGCGCAGCACCGAGGAGCGCGGGTCGACCCGGACGATGCGGGCCAGCGTGTCCTTGCCGCCGGTGAGGTCGCCGACGATGGCGACCCGGTCGCCGACCACGACACCCTTGCGGCCGAGCTCCCGGGCCTTCATCGCGGTGATCGTCCGGCCGTCCACCAGGCAGGTGAGCCGGCCGCGGTCCACGGTCAGCACCATGCCCGGGACGGCGTCCTCGTGCTTGGGGCGGATGCTGGTGCGCGGCCGGCTGCCCTTGCGGCTCGGCCGGACGCGTACGTCTTCCTCGTCGGGGTTCTTGCCGTAGCGGCGCATCTCGGCGAGATCCTCAGCCTCTCCGGGCCGGTGCGGCTGCCCGCGTCGACCGGAGCATCCCCGTCCACATCTCCGGGAAGTCCGGCAGCGTCTTGGCCGTCGTCCCGACGTTCTCGACCTCGACGCCCGCGACAGCGAGGCCGAGGACCGCGGCGGCGGTGGCGAGCCGGTGGTCGTCGTAGGTGTGGAAGATGCCGCCGTGCAGCGGGCGCGGCCGGATGTGCAGCCCGTCCGCGGTCTCTGTGACGTCGCCGCCCAGCCCGTTGATCTCCTTGGTGAGCGCCGCCAGCCGGTCGGTCTCGTGCAGCCGCAGATGGGCCACGCCGCGCAGCACGGACTCGGAGTCGGCCAGCGCGGCGACGGCCGCGATCACCGGCGTCAGTTCGCCGACCTCACCGAGATCCACGTCGATGCCGAGGACGCGGCCGGTGCCGGTGAAGGTCAGGCCCTCCTCGGTGAGCTCGCAGGAGCCGCCCATCCCGGTGAAGATGTCGCGCAGCGCGTCACCCGGCTGAGTGGTGTGCTCCGGCCAGTCGGGGATGGTGACCCGGCCGCCGGTGATCAGCGCCGCGGCCAGGAAGGGCTGGGCGTTCGACAGATCCGGTTCGACGACGAGGTCCCGGCCGAGCAGCGCGCTCGGCGCGACCCGCCACACGTCCGGCTCGCCGCCCGCCTCGGGGGTGTCCACGGCCGCGCCCGCGAGGCGCAGCAGGTCCACCGTCATCCGGATGTGCGGCATGGACGGCAGCACGCCGCCCACATGCCGTACCTCGACGCCCTGGTTGAACCGCGGCCCGGAGAGCAGTAGCGAACTGACGAACTGGGAGGACGAGGAGGCGTCGATCCGCACCGGGCCGCCGTCCAGCGCCCCGCCGCCGTGCACGGTCAGCGGCAGTGCGCCGCGCCCCTCGTCCTCGATCCGGGCGCCGAGCGCGCGCAGGCCGTCGATCACGCCGTGCAGCGGGCGTTCGTACGACCGCGGGTCGCCGTCGAAGCGGACCGGGCCGTCGGCGAGCGCGGCGACCGGCGGCAGGAAGCGCATCACGGTGCCGGCGTTGCCGACGCCAACCGAGGCCGGGCCGCGCAGTGCGGCCGGGATGATCCGCCACGCCTCGCCGCCGGTGTCGCCGCCGGAGCTGGAGGACACCGTCTCCTCGATGCCGGTGCCCATCGCGCGCAGCGCCTCGGCCATCAGCAGGGTGTCCCGGGAGCGCAGCGGGCGGCGCAGCCAGCCCGGCTCGGACGCCAGCGCGGCGAGGACGAGACCGCGGTTCGTGACCGACTTCGAGCCCGGCACGGTGACGGTCGCGTCGACGGGGCCGGACGCGATCGGGGCGGGCCAGAGGTCGGGGGGCGCGGGGTTACCGGTCATAAGGCCCACCTTAATGGCTCTCAGGGGGTCGGAAACTTGATCAAAAGCGGTGCGACATGCCCGGAACCGGCCATTGGCACCGGGCCGCCGGCTCACAGACCGAGCAGCCAGCGCCCGCCGCCGATCAACGAGCACAGCGTGACGGCGTGGAAGAGGAAGAGCCACAGGGCGGCCGGCACATGGGTCAGCCGGGAGAGCTGGTCGGCGTCCGAATCCGGCGCCCGGCCCCCGCTGCGCTTGCTCTGCAGCTCGAACACCGGCCGGACACCGCCGAGGAGCAGGAACCACACCACGCCGTAGGCGAAGGCGGCCTGCACGGCCGGCTCGGTCAGCCAGGAGATCAGAAAGAAGAGGGCGCCGGTGAGGACGACGGTCAGCACGCCGTACGCGTTACGGATCATCACGAGCATCGCGGCGAGCAGCAGGATCGCGCCCCACAGCAGGGCCGTGATGTGCCCGGCCGCCAGCAGCCAGGCGCCGCCGAGGCCGAGCAGCGAGGGGGCGGTGTAGCCGGCGGCGGCGGTGAGGATCATGCCGATGCCGGCCGGCCGGCCGCGCGAGACGGTCAGCCCGGAGGTGTCGGAGTGCAGCCGGATGCCGTCCAGGCGACGGCCGGTGAGCAGCGCGATCAGTCCGTGGCCGCCCTCGTGCGCGATGGTCACGGCGTTGCGGCTGAGCCGCCAGGCGCTCTGCGGCAGGACGGCGGCCAGCGCGACGGCCGCGGCCTCGTCCGGTTCGAGGTCGATCTCGCCGAGCTCGTAGTCACGGCGGGCGATGCGGTAGCCGTCGGTGGTGCCGGAGCCGACCTGACGGCCGGTCTCCAGGGGAACGCCGAGCTCGCGCAGCTCGACCTTGTCGCGCTCGAACATCCGGAAGAACGCCTCGTCACCGGGTGCGTCGGCGTAGCCGGGGACGATGGCGCGGATCCGCTCCGCGGTGAGGAACCGACGGGTGGACAGCAGACAGAGCACCAGGTTCACCAGCCGCTCGGCCCGTGAGGAGGACACGGACCGCATCGTACGACCGGCCGACACCGCCGCGGGGCCGACCGGTGTGAGCGCTTCCGGTTGTCTCATCCTGCGACATCCCCGCGGGGTGCCTTGACCGCGCCGACCCGGCGGCGAAAGCTCGCGGAAGCCGCGACCGAGGGGACCTCATGAGCACTACCGAACCCGAGACGTTCAACCCGTGGACGGTGGTGAACCTCGTGTTCAACCACCTCGCGGAGCACGGCCTGCACCCGGTGCTGGGCGAGGCCGGAGACCCGGCCGAGCCTGCGACGGCTCTGCTGCGGTCCTTCGGCATCGAGCCCGGCCGCAACGACGAGACCGTGGCGTCTCCGTCGGTGCAGGACGAGCTCGCCCTGATCCGGGAGCGGATGTTCGGCGAAGCCTGACGCCGCTCCTCGTGATCGGCGTCTGTGGTGCCAGGGCGACAGCGTCGTCGCGTTCGCACCACAGACGCCGGTGACGGCTCCTACAGCGAGGCGATCAACCGGTCCACCCGCTCGTCGACGGAGCGGAACGGGTCCTTGCACAGCACGGTGCGCTGAGCCTGGTCGTTGAGCTTGAGGTGCACCCAATCGACGGTGAAGTCCCGCCCGGCGGCCTGCGCGGCGGCGATGAAGTCGCCCCGGAGCTTGGCCCGGGTGGTCTGCGGTGGGGTGTCCTTGGCCGCCTCGATCTCGCCGTCGTCGGTGACGCGGTCGACCATCCCCTTGCGCTGCAACAGGTCGAACAGCCCGCGGCCCCGCCGGATGTCGTGGTAGGCCAGGTCGAGCTGGGCGATCCGCGCGTGGGCCAGGTCGAGGTCGTTGCGCAGGCGGTAGCGCTCGATGAGCCGGTTCTTGATGGCCCAGTCGATCTCCCGGTCGATCAGCCCGAGGTTCTGGGTCTCGATCGCGTCGAGGGTGCGCCCCCACACCTCGACGACACGGGTCATCGTCGGGTCCTCGCTGCCGCGCGTGGCCAGGTGCTCCACCGCCCGGGCGTGGTACTCGCGCTGGATGTCCAGGGCGCTGGCCTCGCGCCCGCCCGCCAGCCGGACGGTGCGCCGCCCGGTGAGGTCGTGGCTGATCTCGCGGATGGCGCGGATCGGGTTGTCGAGGGTGAAGTCCCGGAACTGGACGCCCGCCTCGATCATCTCCAGCACCAGCGTCGCGGCCCCCACCTTGAGCATGGTGGTGACCTCGGACATGTTGGAGTCCCCGACGATCACGTGCAGCCGCCGGTAGCGCTCGGCGTCGGCGTGCGGCTCGTCGCGGG
>DOWQ01000403.1:8230-8391 GCA_003519485.1 Streptomyces sp.
GCGCGCTGGCTCAGGCAGTACACCGCGCCGCGCGGGGTCTGCAGTACCTTGCCCGCGCCGCAGATCAGCTGGCGGGTGACGAGGAAGGGCAGCAGGACGTCGGCGATGCGGGAGAATTCTCCAGCACGAGCCACCAGATAGTTCTCGTGGCAGCCGTAGGA
>DOWQ01000280.1 GCA_003519485.1 Streptomyces sp.
CGCTCCGGCCGGCACCCCGGCCGGCCCCCAGCCACCGCCCGGAAGGCGCCGCCGGCGCAAGGGCGGGGAGCCGCTGCGTGCGCTGGCGCCGCTGCGGGAGTCCGGCAGACTGTTCGCTCTCGGCCTGGCCGTCGCCAGGGCGATTTTCCGGCGGCCCTTCCAGGTACGGGAACTGATCGAGCAGTTCTGGTTCATCGCGGGCGTGACCATCCTGCCCGCCCTGCTCGTGTCGATCCCCTTCGGCGCGGTCATGGCGCTCCAGGTCGGCTCCCTCGCCCAGCAGATCGGCGCGCAGTCCTTCACCGGCGGCGCCAGCGTCCTGGTCAACATCCAGCAGGCAAGCCCGCTCATCGTGGCGCTGCTGATTTCCGGCGCGGCCGGCTCCGCCATCTGCGCCGACCTCGGTTCGCGGACGATCCGCGAGGAGCTGGACGCGATGGAGGTCATGGGCGTCTCACCCGTCCAACGGCTCGTGGTGCCCCGGGTGCTGGCGACGATGGGCGTCGCGGTCCTGCTGAACGGCCTGGTCTCCGTCGTCGGCACGGTCGGCGGCTACTTCTTCAACGTGGTGATGCAGGACGGCACCCCCAGCGCCTATGTGGCCAGCTTCTCCGCCCTCGCCCAGCTTCCCGATCTCTACATCAGCGAACTCAAGGCGCTGATCATGGGCTTCATCGCGGGCGTCGTGGCCGCCCACCGCGGCCTGAACCCGCGCGGCGGCCCCAAGGGTGTCGGCGACGCGGTGAACCAGGCCGTCGTCATCACCTTCCTGCTGCTGTTCTTCGTGAACGCCGTGCTCACGTTCCTCTATCTGCAGATCGTCCCCCAGAAGGGAGCGTGAGCGATGTCCCTCCTCGACAAGGGCGGGCAGCCGTCGGCCGGTCCGCCCGGCCCGCCTGAGCCCGTCTCCCCGCCCGAGCCGCCAGACCGGCGCGTACGGCCCGGCCGGCTACTTTCCTGGCTGGACCGGCCCGGAGACCAACTCCTGTTCTATCCTCGCGCTTTGCTGTGGATCCCGAGAACCCTGGCCCGGTACAGCAGGGAGGTGCAGCGGCTGCTCGCCGAGGTGGCCTTCGGCAGCGGCGGGCTCGGCGTCATCGGCGGCACCGTCGGCGTGATGGTCGGCATGACGGTGTTCACGGGCATCACGGTCGGCCTCCAGGGGCACGCCGCGCTCAGCCAGATCGGCACCGCCGCCTTCACCGGCTTCGTCTCCGCCTACTTCAACACCCGGGAGATCGCGCCGCTGGTGGCCGGGCTCGCCCTGTCGGCCACCGTCGGCGCGGGGTTCACCGCCCAGTTGGGGGCGATGCGGATCAACGAAGAGGTCGACGCCCTGGAGGGAATGGGCATCCGCAGCATGCCGTACCTGGTGACCAGCCGGATCATCGCGGGCGTCGTCGCGATCGTCCCGCTCTACGGCATCGGCCTGCTGAGCTCGTACGTCGCCTCCCGGACGGTCACGATCCTGGTGAGCGGCCAGTCCGCCGGCACCTACGACCACCACTTCACGCTCTTCCTGGTCCCCGAGGACGTGCTGCTGTCCTTCCTCAAAGTCGTGATCTTCAGCGTGATGGTGATCCTCGTGCACTGCTATTACGGCTTCAACGCCGTGGGCGGCCCGGCGGGCGTCGCCGTCGGCCGTTCGGTGCGCAACGCCATCGTGATCATCAGCGTGACGGACTTCTTCCTCAGCCTCGCGATCTGGGGCGCGACGACGACGGTGAAGGTGGCCGGATGAGCACCCCCCTGCCCCAGCGCACCGGCGAGCGCGCCCTCACCGTCCGGCGCCGGCTCGCCGGCGTGGCGCTGCTGCTGATACCGGTGCTGCTGATGTGGCTGTCGCTGGCCGTGTACAACAAGGAGTTCACCGACGACAGCACGGTCCTGCTGCGGACGGGCAGCGTCGGCAACGAGATGCACCGGAACGCCGATGTGAAGCTGCACGGCGTGGTGATCGGCGAGGTCCGCGAGATCGCCACCGACGGCGACGGCGCCCTCCTCACCCTGGCCGTCCAGCCGGACAAGCTCGACCGGGTCCCGGCCGACGTGTCGGCACAGCTGCTGCCGACCACCCTGTTCGGCGCGCGGTTCGTGGCGCTCGTACCTCCCGAGGACCCCTCGCCCCGGGCGCTGGCCGCCGGCAGCACCATCCCGCAGGACCGCTCGGAGAACGCCGTCGAGCTCCAGCAGGTGCTCGACACGGTGCTGCCGCTGCTGCAGGCGGTGAAACCGGCGGAGCTCTCCCGGACGCTGTCCGCCGCCTCGCAGGCCCTGGAGGGGCGAGGCACCCGGCTCGGGGACACGGCCGTCGAGCTCGGCGCGTATCTGAAGGAGCTCAACCCCCATCTGCCGGCCCTGAACCGCGACATCGAGGAGCTCGTCGAGGTCAGCCGGGCGTACGGCGATGCCGCGCCCGGCATCGTCGAGGCGCTCAGCGACTTCACCACCACCAGCCGCACCATCGCCGGACAACAGGCGGACCTCCTCACCCTCTACGGGTCCACGGCCGTCTCCGCGCAGGACCTCACGACCTTCCTGCGGCAGAACGAGGACAACATCATCCGGCTGTCCGCCACCGCCCGGCCCACCTTGGAGCTGCTCGCCGAGTACGCCCCGTCCTTCCCCTGCACGCTGAGCACCCTGGCGGACTTCGTGTCCGCCATGGACAAGGCGCTCGGCGCGGGGACGGGCGAGCCCGGCCTGCACGTCGACGTCAAGGCCGTCCCACCGCTCGGCCGTTACGTGCCGGGCAGGGACGCGCCGGTCTACAACGCCGGCGGCGGACCGCGCTGCTACCCCGTCCCGTACGTCGGCGGGCCGGCCGGCGCCGCTCCGCACGCCGCCCCCGGCGCGGCGAGCACCGTCACCGGCACCCGGGGCGGGCTGGGACTGCCCAACTCCCCCCAGGAGAACCGCCTTGTCAATGAACTGCTGGCTCTCGAGACGGAGAAGCAGCCGCAGGCCCTGCCGGACTGGAGCAGCCTGCTGGCCGGCCCGGTCTTCCGCGGGGCGGAGGTGGAGCTGAAATGAGCGGAGCCGAACTGAAGCGCCGCAGCCTCGTGGGGCCCCTCCTCAAGTCGCTGGTCTTCATCCTGGTCACGGTGGTCAGCACCACGCTGCTGGCCCTCAGCATCGCCAACACCGGCGTCGGCTCGAAGCGGAGCTACCAGGCCCGGTTCACTGACACCACCGGCCTGGCCCGGGGCGACAGCGTCCGGATCGCCGGCGTGAAGGTCGGCGAGGTCGAGGAGATCCGCCTGGTCGACCGCCGGATCGCCGAGGTCCGCTTCTCCGCCGAGCGCAACCGCCGGCTTCCCGCCTCGGCGACCGCCTCGATCCGCTACCTCAACATGGTCGGGCAGCGGTACGTCGAACTCGCGCAGGGCGCAGGCCCGGTCGGCCGTACGCTCCCCGAGGGCGCGACCATCCCGCTGGAACGCACCACGCCCGCGCTCGACCTCACCCAGCTCTTCAATGGATTCAAGCCGCTGTTCGAGGGGCTCTCGCCGCAGGACACCAACGAGCTCGCCGGCTCGATCATCCAGGTGCTGCAGGGCGAGGGCGGCACCGTCGACAGCCTGCTCCGGCACACGGCCTCGCTGACCACCACCCTGGCCGGCAAGGACGAGGTGATCGGCCGGGTGATCGAGAACCTCAACACCGTGCTGAAGACCGTCAACGAGCGGGAGGAGGGCTTCGACGAACTGGTCGTCACGCTGCGCGAGCTGGTCTCGGGCTTCGCCGGCGACCGGGAGCCCCTCGGCGACGCCGTCACGGCCATGGCCGACCTCACCACCAGCACCGCCGGGCTGTTCGAGGAGGGACGGGCCCCGCTCAAGGCGGGCATCCGCGAACTCGGCCGGCTCTCCGGCAACCTCTCCGACGGGACCCCGCAGATCGAGAACTTCCTCCGGAAGTCCCCCGCGAAGATGCGGGCGATCTCCCGCGTCGCCTCGTACGGATCGTGGCTCAACCTCTACCTCTGCGAGGCCAAGGTGTCCGGCGTGACCACTTCGGACGGCAGCCCGCCGCCCACCGGCATAGCGATCACCGCATCGAGGTGCCGGGCATGAGGTGGCCGACGATGAAGCCCGTCCGGCAGCGTAACCCCGTGGCCGTCGGCCTGGTGGGCCTGGTGATCCTCGCCCTCGTCGGAGTCGGCGCCTACCGAGCCGACTCGCTGCCCGTCATCGGCGGCGGCACCAGCTACGCGGCCGACTTCACGGAGGCGGCCGGTCTGGAGTCCCGCGACGAGGTACGGATCGCCGGGGTGAAGGTCGGCGAGGTCACGGACGTGGCCCTCGACGGGGCCCGGGTCAAGGTCACCTTCCGGGTCGAGGACGCGTGGATCGGCAACTCCAGCACCGTCGCCATCGGCATCAAGACACTGCTCGGCGAGAAGTACCTCGCCGTCGACCCGCTCGGCACCGGCCCGCAGGACCCCGGCCACCGCATCCCGGCGGCCCGGACCACCTCCCCGTACGACGTGACCCAGGCGCTCGGCGACCTCGGCGAGACGGCGGGGGAGCTGGACACCGAACGGATCGCCGAGAGCTTCGAGGCCATCTCCGCGACCTTCGAGGACAGCCCGGCCGACGTACGCGCCACGGTGAAGGGGCTCTCCGCCCTGTCCAGGACCATCTCCGAGCGCGACGCCGACCTGGCCGAACTCCTGGAGGGCAGCGAGAAGCTCACCGAGACCCTCGACGAGAAGAAGAGCAGCTTCGAGACCCTTCTCGAGGACGGCGGGCTGCTGCTGGGCGAGATCGCCGAGCGGCGCAAGGCGATCCACGCCCTGTTCACCGGCACCCGCGACCTCGGCGCCGAGCTCACCGGCATCGTCGACGACAACAGCCGGCAGCTCGGGCCGACCCTCAAGGCCCTTGACCGGGTCACCACCGTGCTCGCCGCCAACGAGAAGAGCCTGGACGAGATCCTCGCCCTCGCCGGCCCCTACTACCGCATCGTCGGCAACACCCTCGGGAACGGGCTGGTTCGACGCCTACCTCTGCGGCCTGGTCCCGAAGAACTAACCTCCCCGCCGGTACGCCTCCGAGGACCGGATGCATGCCGCCCCAGCCCCAAGGCGGTCGCTGATGTCCAGAATCCGCATCCTCGCGGCCGGCACCGCGCTGGCCCTCGCCGCCGCGGCGGCCGTGGTGGTGGGCGTGCCGGCGGCCGGCGGCCCCGAGGGCAAACGGATCACCGCCCGCTTCGACCGCGCGGTCGGCGTGTACGCCGGATCGGACCTGCGCGTCCTCGGCGTCAAGGTCGGCACCGTCGACGCCGTACGGCCGCGGGGCGAGCAGGTCGAGGTGACCCTCAGACTGGACGAGGGCGTGCGGGTGCCCGCGAAGGCGCACGCCGCGGTGGTCACCCCGAGCATCGTCTCCGACCGGTACATCCAGCTCGCCCCGGCCTACACCGGCGGCCCGCAGATCGCCGACTCCTCCGTCATCCCGGCCGACCGCACCGCGACCCCGATGGAGGTGGACGAGCTCTACGAGAGCATCACCGAGGTCAGCGAGGCCCTGGGCCCGGACGGGGCGAACTCCGAGGGCGCGCTGTCCGAGCTGCTCGACACCGGCGCGAAGAATCTCGACGGCAACGGCGAGGAGATCGGCGACACCATCGAGGCGTTCGGCAAGGCCGCCAAGACCCTCAACGGCAGCAGCGACGACTTCTTCGGCACGGTCGCCCACCTGCAGTCGTTCACCACCATGCTCAAGAAGAACGACCGCAAGGTCCGTACGGCCCAGGAACGGCTGGCCGAGGCCGCCGGATTCCTCGGCGACGACAAGGAGGAACTCGGCGCGGCGCTGGCCGAACTCGGCACCGCCCTCGGCCGGGTGAAGACCTTCATCGAGGACAACCGGGGCGGGCTCAAGAAGAACGTCGACCGGCTCGCCGGCCTCACCCGGACCCTGGTCGACCGGCGCGGCTCGCTCGCCGAGGCGCTCGACACCGCACCGCTCGCCGTGGGCAACGCCCTCAACGCCTACGACCCCGCGAACCGGACGTTCGACACCCGCGCCGACATCAACGAGCTGAGCATGGGCGGCGACCTCACCGTCCGGCGGAGCGCCGCCGCGGTCGGCACCGCCGGCCTGGTCCCCGTACGGCCCGACAGGCAGCGGACGCTGCCCGCGCTCCCGCTGCCGCCGGTCGGCACGGTCTACGGCAGCCCGGACGCGGAGAAGGGAGCCGAAGGATGAGCACCGCCCCCACCCCCCGGAAGCGGCCGGCCGCCGGCGCCCTGCCCGTGGCGCTGCTCCTCGCCCTCACCCTCGCGGGCTGCGGCACACCCGGCTTCTCCGGCATCGAGGAACTGCCGCTGCCCGGCGGGGCCGACGTCGGCGACCACCCCTACGAGGTCACCGCGACCTTCACCGACGTCCTCAGCCTCGTCCCGCAGTCGGCGGTCAAGGTCAACGACGTGGCCGTGGGCCGGGTCACCGGCATCACCCTCTCGCCCGGCGACTGGACCGCGGAGGTCACCATGCTCGTCAACGGCGACGTACGGCTGCCGGCCAATTCCTGGGCCCGGCTCGAACAGACCAGCCTGCTCGGCGAGAAGTACGTGGAGCTCGCCGCACCCGGCTCCGGGAGCCCGCAGGGCCGGCTGGCCGACGGCGCGACCATCCCGCTCTCCCGCACCAACCGCAACCCGGAGGTCGAAGAGGTCTTCGGGGCGCTGTCCATGCTGCTCAACGGAGGCGGCGTCAACCAGCTCAAGACCATCACCACCGAGCTCGGCAAGGCGCTCGACGGCAATGAGCCGGAGGTACGCGACATGCTGCGCCGGGTCGACACCCTGGTGACCGACCTCGACGCCCGCCGGGGCGACATCACGCGCGCCCTGGACGGCGTCGACCGGCTGTCGAGCACCCTCGCCACCCGCAAGCGGGAGGTCGGCGTCATCCTCGACGACCTCAGCCCCGGGCTGAAGGTGCTGGAGCAACAGCGCGGCTCGCTGATGACCATGCTGCGCTCCCTGGACACGCTGTCCGAGACCGCGGTCGGCCTGGTGGACCGCAGCAAGGACGACATGGTCGCCGACCTCGAGGCCCTCGCGCCCGCGCTCCGGGCACTCGCCGACGCGGGCCGGGACCTGCCGGACTCGCTGGAGGCCATGCTCACCTACCCCTTCACCGACGAGGTGCTGCGCGGGGTCAGGGGCGACTACCTCAACGTCTATCTCGACGTGACGGCGCAGCCGGGCACCCGGATCATCCCGCCCCTCGACCCGGACGCCGGCCCCGCCGCCCAGGGCGGCCACCGACCCGCGCCCCTCCCGCTGCCGCCGGTCACCCCGCCCACCACCGCCACCGGAGGAGAGGGCTGATGCTCACCACCGCCACCCGGCTGAAGAACATCGCCTTCCTGGTGCTCGGCTCCGTCGTCCTCGCCTTCCTCGGCGCCCGCTACGCCGACCTCGGCCATTACTTCGGTATGCGGGACTACTACGTCGTACGGGCCCAGCTGCCCCGGACCGGCGGGCTGTTCACCCACTCCAACGTCACCTACCGCGGCGTGTCCGTCGGCCGTGTCGGCCCCATCGACCTCACCGCCGGCGGCGTCGAGGCCGAACTGCGGATCGACGACTCGGCGCCTCCCATCCCGGACGACCTGGAAGCTGTCGTCGCCCAGCTGTCGGCCGTCGGCGAGCAGTACATCGACCTGCGCCCGACCCGGGACACCGGGCCGTACCTCGAGGACGGCTCCGTCCTTCCGGCGGAGTCCGTACGCACCCCCGCACCGGTGACGGAGGTGCTCACCAGCGTCAACAGCCTGGTCTCCTCCGTCCCGCTGGAGTCACTGCGGACCGTCGTGGACGAATTCGGCCGGGCCTTCCAGGGGCACGGGGACGACCTGGCGGCCCTCCTGGACAACGGCGGCGCCTTCATCGAGGCGGCGGACGAGGCTCTGCCCGAGACCACCCGGCTGGTGACCGACGCCGAGACCGTGCTGCGCACCCAGGCCGAGAAGGGTGAGGAGCTACGGACCTTCGCCCGGGGCGCCGAGGAGCTGGCCGGCCGGCTGAAGGAGTCGGACGGCGACCTGCGGCAGGTGATCGCCGCCGGACCGGGCGCCACCCGGGAGGTCAGGGCACTGTTGCGGGATCTCGACCCCGGGATGAGCGTGCTGATCGCGAATCTGCTGACGACGTCGGAGATCGCCGTGACCCGGCAGCGCGGATTCGGGGAACTGCTCGTCAAGGCGCCCGCGGTGGTGGCCGCCGGCGCGACGGCCGTCAACAGCGAGGGCGCGAACTTCGGCATGGCCGTGACCTTCTTCGAGCCGCTGCCCTGCACGGCCGGCTACGAGGGCACCGACTACCGCAACGGTCTGGACACCGGCCCCGGCCCGGCCCTCAACACCTCGGCCCGCTGCACGGCGCCGCCCGGCAGTGGCGTCAACGTGCGCGGCTCGGCCAACGCCCCGCGCGGCGGAGTCCCCGAGCCGGCGCGGCCCGCGTCGCTCGGGCTCGGGCCCGTACCGGAGTCCGGCGGCGGATTGCCCGGCG
>DOWQ01000062.1 GCA_003519485.1 Streptomyces sp.
GGCTGCCCCGGCCGCCGACCCGCCGGCCGCGGCGGCCCCGCGCGGGGCCGTCCCGGCCGGGAATCCTCGCCGGTGCAGGGCGTTGACACGGGAGTGACCTACCTCCATCGCCGCGACCGTCCGGCTCTCCGTCCTCGACCGCTCCCGCACCCGCCGCGGGCGTACGGAGTCGCAGTCCCTGCGCGACACCGTGCGCTTCGCCCAGCAGGCCGAGNNCTCTCGGATTTCACCGCTTCTGGGTGTCGGAGCACCACAGCGTGCCCGGGGTCGCCGGGTCCGCGCCGACCGTACTGACGGCTGCCGTCGCCGCCGCGACCTCCCGCATCCGGGCCGGTACGGGCGGGGTGATGCTGCCCAACCACCGGCCGCTCGTGGTCGCCGAGCAGTTCGGCGTGCTGGAGTCGCTCTTCCCGGGCCGCATCGACATGGGGCTGGGCCGGTCCGTCGGCTTCACCGACGGCATCCGGCGGGCCCTCGGCCGTGACAAGGAGGACGCGGAGGACTTCGGCGCCCAGCTGGCGGAGCTGCTCGGCTGGTTCTCCGGCGAGCAGCCGGCGTATCCGCAGGTGCACGCTCGGCCGGCGGAGGGCCTGCGCGTGCCGGCCTTCGTGCTGGCCACCGGCTCCGGGGCGAGGACGGCGGCGGAGCACGGCCTGCCGCTGGTCATCGCGGCCGTACGCGGCGAGGACGCGATGCTCCGGGCCGTCGACGGCTACCGCGACGCGTTCCGGCCGTCGGCGTGGTCCGCCGAGCCGTATGTGGTGGTGTCCGGCACGGTCGCGGTCGCGGAGAGCACGCGGGAGGCGCGCCGGCTGCTGCTGCCGGAGGCGTGGTCGGCCGCCTGGTCCCGTACCCGCGGCGTGTTCCCGCCGCTGGAGCCCGTCGAGGCGGTCGAGGCGCTGCGGATGACCGACCGGGAACGCACCTTGTTCGAAGAGGCGCAGGAGGGCCAGATCCACGGTACGGAGGACGAGGTCGCGGAGGCCCTGGAGAGGCTGATCGCGCGGAGCGCGGCGGACGAGCTGCTGGTGACGACGAGCACCTACGACCGGGAGCGTGAGCTCGACTCGTACCGGCGGCTGGCCAGACTGGCCGGCCTGCCGGGTCCGGACGGGGCACATGCCCCGGAGGGGGATCCCGGCCCGTACGCCGCTTCCGCTGCATCCACCGACGCCGCTGCCGGCGCCGGCACGCCGGGAACGCCCGGGCCGTACGGGAAGCCCGCCTAGAACCGGTTCCGTTGGGACGCTGTCGCCCCGCCCACCGGGGCGGGAGCGGCCCCATGAGAGCGAGGACCGGCGCATCACCGCTCGCCTCCGAGCTCCGGCACACCCGTCTCGGCCATACGTCCGCCTCCCCCGACGAGCCGACGGCCGGCCTTCATCCTGCCGATGTACAGGTGACGACGCGGCAGTTGCAGGGGGCTGCCGGTGCACCCGGCACACCGCGGCTCGCGGCACACGCATGGCTGTCGCCGCGTCCGCCGACCGGGTCATCGGCCCGGGGCCGGAGACCGCCGCCGCGTCCGGGTGCGCTCTGGTGCCCGGACGCCCGCGCGAGACGGCCCGCGCGCCCGGCAGCCGGACCGCGCCCGCCGCTCGGCTCGGCTCGGCTCGGCTCGGCTCGGGGATGAATTTCCGTACGCGTTGAGGCGATCGGGCCGGGGCGTACGTAGGTGTGGGTGGACGGGCGCACGGGAGGCAGCACAGCAACCGCCGTGCCCGTCCGTACGGCAGGGCGCCGCACTCGCCGGCGTCCGTGCCGCCAGCCCCATAAGCCGGACCGGCCGGGCGCCCCCACCGGCCGGACCGCCCCCCGATGGAGGTCAGTCAGTTGAGCCACCGACGAGTCAACAAGCGGACCGGCGCCATAGCCGGCGCGGCCGCGGCCGCTCTGGCCGGAGCGGCGATCATGCTGCCCAACGCCAACGCCGGCACCGACAAGGACGCGACCCCCAGAACCTTCGCCGCCCCGGCCGCCGCGCAGCTCGGCAGCACCCTTGCCGCGGACCTCGGCCAGGACGCCGCCGGCTGGTACTTCGACGGCGACGGCGACAACGGCCGGCTCGTCATGAACGTCCTGGACGAGTCCGCCGCCGAGGCCGCACGCGCCGAGGGCGCCGAGGCCCGGGTCGTGGACAACAGCACGGCTGAGCTGAAGGCCGTCACCCGTACGCTCGGCGACAACGCCTCGATCCCCGGCACGGCCTGGTCGATCGACCCCCGGACCAACAAGGTCGCCGTCATCGCCGACAGCACGGTCACCGGCGAGAAGCTCGCCGATCTGGAGCGGGCGACCGACGGCATGGCGGGCATGGTGTCCCTCAAGCGGTCGGCCGGCACGTTCACACCCTTCGCCGATGGCGGCGACGCCATCTTCGGCGGCGGCTCCCGCTGCTCGCTCGGTTTCAACGTCGACGTCGGCGGTGCCCCGGGCTTCCTGACGGCCGGCCACTGCGGCAACGCCTCGGCGGCGTGGACGACCGACCAGGCCGGCGCCGAACCGCTGGGCACCGTCGCCGAGTCGGTGTTTCCCGCCAGCGACTTCGCGCTGGTGATGTACGACGACCCGGCGGCCGACGCCCCCAGCACCGTCGACCTCCAGGACGGCACCACCCAGGAGATCACCCAAGCCGCGGAGGCCGCCGTCGGCATGGCGGTGCAGCGCAGCGGCAGCACCACCGGCCTCAGCGACGGTACGATCACCGGCCTGGACGCCACCGTCAACTACGGCAACGGCGACGTCGTGGGCGGGCTGATCCAGACCGATGTCTGCGCCGAGCCGGGCGACAGCGGCGGCGCCATGTTCTCCGGCGACGCGGCGGTCGGTCTGACCTCGGGCGGCAGCGGTGACTGCACCCAGGGCGGCGAGACCTTCTTCCAGCCGGTGACGACCGCGCTGGAGGCGACGGGCGCCACGATCGGAGCCGGTGACGGCGGCGAAGGGGCGGGCGGGGCGGCTGACGGCGGCGCGGCCGGTGGCGAAGAGGCCGGCGGCGCGGGTGAGATCGGTGGCGAGGACGCCGGCGGCGCGGCGGACGCAGGCGCCGGTGAGATCGACGGCGGCGCGAGCAGCGACGCCGGGGCCGGAGACGGGGCCGGAGACGGCGATCAGCTCGGCGACGCCGGTGACGACGGCGGATTCGCGGACGGCTTCCACGCCGTTCAGCACAGCTGACCGCCCCTCCCCTGCGGGCCTTCTCCCACGGCCGGTGGCCGCGGGGCCCGGGCACTCTCTCCCCTGGTGCCCGGCCCCCGCGGCCTCTTCGCTGTCCCGGCAGCCCCCTTCCCCGTCCCGGCGCCGGAGCCCCGGGGCGCCCGGTCCCGCCTCCGTACGTCAGCGCGGGGCCTTCCGGGCCGCCCGGAGAAATTCGCGGTTCATCGTCGCGATGCCGGCCAGCGGAATGCCCTTCGGGCAGACGGTCGCGCACTCGCCGGCCAGCGTGCAGCCGCCGAAGCCCTCGGCGTCCATCGTGGCGACCATGTCCAGGACCCGGCTCTCGCGCTCCGGCGCCCCCTGGGGCAGCGAGTTCAGATGGACGACCTTCGCGGAGGTGAAGAGCGTCGCCGAGCCGTTGGGACAGGCCGCGACGCAGGCCCCGCAGCCGATGCACTCGGCGTGTTCGAAGGCGGCCTCGGCGACCGGCTTCGGTACGGCCGTGGCGTGGGCCTCCGGGGCACTGCCGGTCGGGGCGGTGATGTAGCCGCCGGAGCCGATGATCCGGTCGAGGGCCGAGCGGTCCACCACCAGGTCCTTGACGACGGGGAAGGCCGCGGCGCGCCAGGGCTCGACGTCGATCGTGTCGCCGTCGGCGAAGTGCCGCATGTGGAGCTGGCAGGCGGTGGTGCGCTCCGGCCCGTGCGCCCGCCCGTCGATGACCATGCCGCAGGCGCCGCAGATGCCTTCCCGGCAGTCGTGGTCGAAGGCCACGGGCTCGTCGCCGCGCAGGATCAGCTCCTCATTGAGCGTGTCGAGCATTTCGAGGAACGACATGGCCGGGGAAACGCCGTCCACCTCGTACGTCCGCATGGCACCGGGCTCCTCGGGCCCGGCCTGGCGCCAGATGCGCAGGGTGAGCTTCATGGTGGGAGCCGGTGAAAGGCGAGAATCGGGCGAAACGGGGGAAGCGGGAGGGGCGGTCATGCGTAGCTCCGTCGGGTGGGGTGGACCTCTTCGAAGGACAGGTGTTCCTTGTGCAGGACGGGGGCCCGGCCGGTGCCGGTGAACTCCCAGGCCGCGGCGTACGCGAAGGCGTCGTCGTCGCGGACCGCCTCGCCGTCCGGGGTCCGGCTCTCCTCCCGGAAGTGGCCGCCGCAGGACTCCGTGCGGTGGAGTGCGTCGAGGCACATCAGCTCGGCCAGCTCCAGATGGTCGGAGAGTCGGTTGGCCTTCTCCAGGGACTGGTTGAACTGCTCGCCGGTACCGGGCACCTTGATCCGGCGCCAGAACTCCTCGCGCAGCTCCGGGATGCGGCCGAGAGCCTTGCGCAGACCGGTGTCCGTACGGGCCATGCCGCACTCCTCCCACAGCAGTTCGCCCAGCTCCCGGTGGAAGGAGTCGGGGGTGCGGTCGCCGTCGACGGCCAGCAGCAGGTTGAGCCGGTCCTCCGTCTCGGCCAGCGCCTCGACGACGGCTGGATGGTCGGCGGGCACGGGCTCCTGCGGCGTCCGCGCGAGGTGGTCGTTGAGGGTGGCGGGCAGGATGAAGTAGCCGTCGGCCAGCCCCTGCATCAGGGCCGAGGCCCCGAGCCGGTTGGCCCCGTGGTCGGAGAAGTTGGCCTCGCCGATGGCGAAGAGGCCGGGCACGGTGGTGCTGAGGTCGTAGTCGACCCACAGCCCGCCCATCGTGTAGTGGATGGCCGGATAGATGCGCATCGGCACCTCGTACGGATCCTCGGCGGTGATCCGCTCGTACATCTCGAACAGGTTGCCGTACTTCTCCTCGACCGCCGCCCGGCCGGTCCGGCGGATCGCGTCGGCGAAGTCGAGGTACACACCCTGCCCGCCGGGGCCGGCGCCGTGGCCCGCGTCGCAGACCTTCTTGGCCGCCCGGGACGCGATGTCGCGCGGCACGAGATTGCCGAAGGCCGGATAGCTCCGCTCCAGGTAGTAGTCGCGCTCGTGTTCGGGTATCGCGGCCGGCAGGCGGGTGTCACCCTTCGCCCAGGGCACCCAGATACGGCCGTCGTTGCGCAGCGACTCGCTCATCAGGGTCAGCTTCGACTGGTGGTCGCCGGAGCGCGGGATGCAGGTGGGGTGGATCTGGGTGAAGCAGGGGTTGGCGAAGTACGCGCCCCGCCGGTGGGCCCGCCAGATCGCGGTGGCGTTGGAGTTCTTGGCGTTCGTCGAGAGGTGGAAGACGTTGCCGTAGCCGCCGGTGGCCAGGACGACCGCGTCGGCGAGGTGGGCCTGTACGCGGCCGGTGACCAGGTCGCGCGCGACGATGCCCCGGGCCCGGCCGTCGACCACGATCAGGTCGAGCATCTCGGTGCGCGGCCGCATCTCGACCCTGCCGGCGGCGATCTGCCGGGACAGCGCCTGGTACGCGCCGAGCAGCAGTTGCTGCCCGGTCTGCCCGCGCGCGTAGAAGGTGCGGGAGACCTGGACCCCGCCGAAGGAACGGGTGTCGAGGAGGCCGCCGTACTCGCGGGCGAAGGGCACGCCCTGCGCCACGCACTGGTCGATGATCTCCACGGAGACCTCGGCGAGCCGGTGGACGTTGGACTCGCGGGAGCGGAAGTCGCCGCCCTTGACGGTGTCGTGGAAGAGCCGGCGGACCGAGTCCCCGTCGTTGCGGTAGTTCTTCGCCGCGTTGATGCCGCCCTGGGCAGCGATGGAGTGGGCGCGGCGCGGCGAGTCCTGATGGCAGAACTGGACGACGTGGTAGCCCTGTTCGGCCAGAGTCGCGCCGGCCGCGCCGCCCGCGAGGCCGGTCCCGACCACGATGACGGTGTGCTTGCGCCGGTTGGCCGGATTGACCAGCTCCGCTTCGAACCGCCGCCGCTCCCAGCGCTGTTCGACCGGCCCGGACGGTGCCTTGGTGTCGGCGATCGGATCGCCGGTGGTGTACGGGGCGCAGGAGGTCATGTCAGCTCACCAACCCGGTCACGACGGCGACCGGAACGCTCAGGAATCCGATGGTCAGGGCGGCGGCCAGCACGTCGGCCGCCGTTTTGAGTGCGCGGTCGCGGCGCGCGCTGCCGGCGCCCAGGGTCTGTGCGGCGCTCCAGAACCCGTGCCGGACGTGCAGGCACAGGGCGAGCACCGCGACGATGTAGAGCCCGGCGCCGTACCAGGTGGAGAAGGAGGCGACGACGTTCTCGTACGGGTGGTGCGGCTGCGCCCGGGGATTCACGGCCAGGGTGGTCAGGTCGAGGATGTGCCAGACGATGAACAGGCCGAGGACGACGCCGCCCCAGCGCATGGTCCGGGTCGCGTAGCTCGCGCGCCGCCGCCGGTGGACGTAGCGCTGCGGGCGGGCGGCGAGGTCGCGGCGGCTGAGCTGGTACGCGGCGACGCCGTGCAGCACGACGGACGCGAGGAGCCCGGCCCGTACCAGCCACAGGAACCAGGTCCGGTGCAGCACCGGCGCGCCGATGGTGCGCAGCCAGCCGGCGTAGCCGTTGAAGTCGCCGGGACCGAAGAAAATCTTCAGATTGCCCAGCATGTGGGCCACCAGGTAGAGCAGCATGACCAGCCCGGTGACGGCCATGACGGCCTTCTTGCCGACGGTCGACCGCCAGAGCGTACGGGGAGTGGACGGCCGGGCCGTCCTGGTCGCGAGTGCCATGGTCACCGACGCTAGGCCGGGCGCTTCGAAAGGTCCAAGACATGCTGCGGCTCACCTCGATAGGCACTGCCTATCGAAGCCGCTATCCTCGGGACCGTGCAGTTCCAGCAGCTTCTCTACTTCGTGGCGGTGGCCGAGACCCGGCACTTCACCCGGGCCGCCGAGCGGGTCCATGTGGCACAGCCGTCGCTGTCCCAGCAGATCCGGGCGCTGGAACGGGAGCTGGGCGCGGCGCTGTTCAGCCGAGCCCGGGGCAATATCGCGCTGACCGAGGCCGGCGAGACCCTGCTGCCGACGGCCCGGCGCATCCTGGCCGACGCCGAGACGGCCCGGATCGAGGTGGAGGAGCTGGCGCAGCTGCGGCGCGGCCGGGTGCGGCTGGGCGCGACGCCCAGCCTGTGCACCGGGCTGCTGCCGGGTGTGCTGCGCGCTTTCCACGATCTGCATCCGGGCGTGCAGCTGCTGGTCGAGGAGAGCGGCTCGCACGACCTCGTACGGGAGTTGGCCCGCGGTGGCCTGGATCTGGCCCTGGTCGTGCTGCCGCTGCCCAGCCCCTCCCCCGCGCTGACGACGACCGAGCTGCTCCGGGAGGACCTGGTCGTGGTGTCCCCCGAGTCGGACGGGCCGGTCGGGGACGGCTCCCCGGTCCGGCCGGATGATCTGCGCGGTCGGCCGATGGTGATGTTCCGGCACGGCTACGACCTGCGGGAACTGACCGTGGCGGCCTGCCGGGCCGCCGGCTTCGAGCCGACCTTCACGGTCGAGGGCGGCGAGATGGACGCCGTCCTCGGCTTCGTACGGGCCGGGCTGGGGCTGGCCGTACTGCCCAGCATGGTCGCCCGGCTCGCGGGCCCCGGGCTGCGCAGCACGCCCTTCGCCCCGCCCGGCCTGCGGCGCACCGTGGCCCTCGCGCACCGTACGGACGTGACGCCGCC
>DOWQ01000585.1 GCA_003519485.1 Streptomyces sp.
GCGCAGCGCCCCGCCGGCCACGGCGTGACCGGCGGGGCGGGAGTGGCGGGCCGGCGTGGCGTCGGGGCCGACACCGGCGCCCGCGCGCTGCCGGGGAGCGCTAGCGACTCCGCCGCTTGAGCACGGTGATGGAGGCGAGAGCGATGACGGCGAGGCCGATGATGTACGCCGAGACCGACATCGACGTCCCCGTCGTCTCCAGCAGCAGCACCATCACGAACGGGGCGAGCCCACCGCCGAGCACCGCCGCGATCTGGTAGCCGAGCGAGGCGCCGGTGTAGCGCATCTCGGCCGAGAACAGCTCGGCGAACAGCGCCGCCTGCGGCCCGTACATGATGCTGAGGAACAGGCTGCCGATGAACGTCCCGGTCGCCAGGCCGACGAGCGACCCGGTGTCGATGAGCAGGAACATCGGTATCGCCCACAGCAGCAGGCCCACCGCGCCGATCTCGTAGACCTTGATGCGGCCGATCCTGTCGGAGAGCGCCGCCGCCGCCGGGATCATCAGCAGTTGGAAGCAGCTGACGAGCAGCGAGACCAGCAGGACGGGGCCGCGGTCCATGCCGAGCTCACGGGTCGTGTAGTCGAGCACGCCCGTGATCAGGATGTAGAACGTCGCGGTGTTGACGGCGAACGAACCGCCCGCCAGCAGCACGGTCCCGCGGTGCTCCCGGAGGATCTCGCGCAGCGGGGAGCGTGCGGCGCCCTGGGACTTCTGGTCCTCGGCCAACCGCTGCTCGGCCTGCCGGAACTCGGGAGTCTCCTCGACGCGGGTGTGGATGTACCAGGCCAGAGCGAGGACCAGCAGTCCGGCCATGAACGGCAGCCGCCAGCCCCAGCCGGCGAAGGCGGCGTCGGAGGTGACGGCCTCGGTGATCAGGTAGGCGGAGTTGGCGGTGACCACGCCGATGGGCACGCCGAGCTGGACCAGACTGCCGTACAGCCCGCGCTTGCCGGGCGGTGCGTACTCGGTGGCCAGCAGCATCGCGCCGCCCCACTGGGCGCCCACGGCGATGCCCTGGAGCACCCGGAGGAGGACGAGCAGCACGGGGGCGAGAATGCCGATGGTCTCGTACGACGGCAGCAGTCCGATGGCGGTGGTGGAGACGCCCATCACCAGCAGGGCCAGCACCAGCATGGGCTTGCGGCCCCGTTTGTCGCCGAGCTGGCCGGCCACGACACCGCCGATCGGCCGGGCGAGGAAGCCGACCGCGAACGTCGCGAACGCCGCCAGTACGCCGGCGACGGGGCTGGCGGAGGGGAAGAACTGGTCACCGAGGACCAGGGCCGCCGCGATGCCGAAGATGAAGAGTCGTACCACTCGACGGCCGAAGCCAGGGCCGCGGCGCCGGCCGTGCGCCGCCGGCGGGAGATCTCGGCCGCGGAGGCGGGCGGGGTGCCTGCGGAGGCTCCGGCCTCCGGCGGAGGTGAGGAGGGAGGGACATTCCCGGTGGCTTTCCCGGTGGCAGAGGTGTCCATGATGCCGCCCTTCGCGGGGACGTGGAGGGACGTAAGGGGGACGTCGCGTACGGGAGAGGACGTGGAGGCGTGGGGGACATGCGGAGACGTGGCGAGACGTCATGGGCGTACGGCCCCGGCCCTCGGGGCACGGCCCGAGGTGAGGTTCGGGCGAACGTACCGACCGGATGGTATGGCGGTCAACAGATTCTGCGGCGGAGGTTTCTCCGTGCGCCCCTCACTCCCCCGAACACGCACGACCGGACCCCTGCCGCATGCGGCAGGGGTCCGGTCGGGAAAGGCTGGGAGGGTACGGTCAGCCCGGGATTCTCAGATGATGCCGAGCGCCCCCAGGCCGCCGAGACCGCCGAGAATCATGAAGACCGGCATCAGTACCTTCAGCTCGACCCAGCTGCCGGCCCGGAAGCGCAGCGACTTCGGCGGCCCGATCGGATACCAGCGCTTGCGCCCGACGGGGATGGGCCACAGGATCGGGCAGCCCGAGACGGTGAGCGCGTCACCGACGCAGTGCACGAGCGAGCCGAGCACGATCGGCAGCCCCAGCCACAGGTACTCCTGGCCCGGAGCGGTGAACAGCCAGTCCGATCCGTTGCCGGGCTTGTTCAGCACGTCCGCCAGGACCCAGGCGCTGGTCGCGCCGAGCAGCCAGACGAGCACATCGCTGGAGACGCGGGCCGCGCGCCACAGCAGCCCCTCGACGGCGAGCACCATGTGGACGAAGAGGATGCCGAGCACGGCCCAGCGGCCGGCCGTCACCGCCAGGAGGGACGTCCCGGTGCCGATGAGCAGCGCCCACAGCCAGGTATGGGTCAAAGTGCGGTGGCCGCCCGTGCGGCGTGGGTCGCCCTTCTTCCTGGTCGCCTTGTACACCGCCGCGGAGAGCTTGTCGATGATCTCGCAGAGGCCGCGGGAGATCGGCCCGAAGGCCCGCGATATCGTCGCCGACTTGTGGTCGAGATCCGGGGCGAGGGCCGCGCCCGCGCAGATCAGCGCGCCGACGGCCAGCACCGGCCAGGGCATCGGATGGCCCGCCGCGACAGCGGCGGCGCCCACCCCCAGCCAGGCAGCGGCCCCGGACAGTGAATGCGCCGGTCCCATCATGTGGTCGCCGCCCCCTCTTTTCTCTTGTACCGCTTCGTGTGACGCCTCGACGGCCGCCCAGCGTAGCGTCAGTGATCTTCGAACCACCGACCGGTTCCCTGATCCGGCCCGGCGCAATGCAGTATGGAGGGCGTGACCCTCATCGATCATCTGCCGAACGACGCCGATCCCGATTCCCTCTTCGAGGCCTTCTCGGCCTGGACCGGTGATCGGGGGCTGACCCTCTACCCCGCTCAGGAGGAGGCGCTGATCGAAGTGGTGTCCGGGGCGAACGTCGTGCTGTCCACGCCGACCGGCTCCGGCAAGAGCCTGGTCGCCGCGGGCGCGCACTTCGCCGCGCTCGCGAAGGACCAGGTCACCTTCTACACCGCGCCGATCAAGGCCCTGGTGTCGGAGAAGTTCTTCGACCTCTGCAAGCTCTTCGGCACCGAGAACGTCGGCATGCTGACCGGCGACGCGTCCGTCAACGCGGACGCTCCCGTCATCTGCTGCACCGCCGAGGTGCTGGCCTCCATGGCGCTGCGCGACGGCAGGAACGCCGACGTGGGCCAAGTCGTGATGGACGAGTTCCACTTCTACGCCGAGCCCGACCGCGGCTGGGCCTGGCAGATCCCGCTGCTGGAACTGCCGCAGGCCCAGTTCGTACTGATGTCCGCGACGCTCGGCGACATGTCGCGGTTCGAGGAGGACCTCACCCGCCGCACGGGGCGGCCGACCACGGTCGTACGCTCCGCGACCCGACCCGTGCCGCTGTCTTACGAATACCGCACGACGCCGATGACCGAGACGCTGACCGAGCTGCTGGAGACCCACCAGGCGCCGGTCTACATCGTGCACTTCACCCAGGCCGCGGCGGTCGAGCGGGCCCAGGCGCTGATGAGCATCAACATGTGCACCCGCACCGAGAAGGACCAGATCGCCCAGCTGATCGGGAACTTCCGCTTCACCACCAAGTTCGGCCGCAACCTGTCCCGTTACGTCCGGCACGGGATCGGTGTCCACCACGCCGGGATGCTGCCCAAGTACCGGCGGCTGGTCGAGCGGCTGGCGCAGGCAGGGCTGCTCAAGGTCATCTGCGGCACGGACACCCTCGGGGTCGGCGTCAACGTGCCCATCCGGACCGTGCTGTTCACCGCGCTGACGAAGTACGACGGCCAGCGCGTGCGGACACTGCGTGCGAGGGAGTTCCACCAGATCGCGGGGCGCGCCGGGCGGGCCGGCTTCGACACGGCGGGACTCGTCGTCGCCCAGGCGCCCGAACACGTCGTCGAGAACGAAAAGGCCCTCGCCAAGGCCGGCGACGACCCCAAGAAGCGCCGGAAGGTGGTCCGGAAGAAGGCTCCCGAGGGCTTCGTCTCCTGGGGGGAGAACACCTTCGAGAAGCTCATCGCCTCCGACCCGGAGCCGCTGACCTCGCGCTTCCGGGTCACCCACACCATGCTGCTGTCGGTGATCGCCCGCCCCGGCAACGCCTTCGACGCGATGCGCCGGCTGCTGGAGGACAACCACGAGCCGCGCCGCAACCAGCTGCGCCACATCCGCCGCGCCATCGCCATCTACCGCTCGCTGCTCGACGGCGGCGTCGTCGAACAGCTCGGTGAGCCGGACAGCGAGGGCCGGATCGTCCGGCTGACCGTCGACCTCCAGCAGAACTTCGCGCTCAACCAGCCGCTGTCCACCTTCGCGCTCGCGGCCTTCGACCTGCTGGACCCCGAATCCCCGTCGTACGCCCTGGACATGGTGTCGGTCGTGGAGTCGACGCTCGACGACCCGCGGCAGATCCTCGCGGCGCAGCAGAACAAGGCGCGCGGTGAGGCCATCCAGCAGATGAAGGCCGACGGGATCGAGTACGAGGACCGGATGGAGCGGCTCCAGGACATCACCTATCCGATGCCGCTGGAGGAACTCCTCTTCCACGCGTACGGCGTCTACCGCAAGAGCCACCCCTGGGTCGGCGACCACCCGCTGTCCCCGAAGTCGGTCATCCGCGACATGTACGAGCGGGCGATGACCTTCACCGAGTTCACCGCCTTCTACGAGCTGGCCCGGACCGAGGGCATCGTGCTGCGCTATCTCGCGAGCGCGTACAAGGCGCTGGAGCACAACGTCCCGGACCACCTCAAGTCCGAGGACTTCGAGGACCTCATCGCCTGGCTCGGCGAGATGGTCCGCCAGGTCGACTCCAGCCTCCTCGACGAGTGGGAGCAGCTCGCCAACCCCGAGGTGGAGACGGCGGAGGAGGCCCTGGAGCGCGCCGACCAGGTCAGGCCGGTCACCGCCAACGGCCGCGCCTTCCGGGTGCTCGTACGGAACGCGATGTTCCGGCGGGTCGAGCTGGCCGCCCTGGACAAGGTCCACGAGCTGGGCGAGCTCGACGCCGACTCCGGCTGGGACGAGGACGCCTGGGCGAACGCCATGGACGGCTACTGGGACGAGTACGAGGACCTCGGCACCGGCCCGGACGCGCGCGGCCCGAAGCTGCTGAGCATCGAGGAGGACCCGGAGCACGGGCTGTGGAAGGTCCGGCAGACCTTCGCCGACCCGAAGGGCGACCACGACTGGGGCATCAGCGCCGAGGTGGACCTCGCGGCCTCGGACGAGGAGGGCCTCGCGGTGATCCGCGTGACGGCGGTCGGACAGCTGTAGTCCGCCCGTCCGGGGCCGGGCCCGCTCACACGGCCACGGTCACCCCGCCGGTCGCGGCGAGCAATTGGCGGGTGAAGGGGTGGCCCGGGGCGGACAGCAGCTCCGCCGCCGGGCCCTGTTCCACGATGCGGCCCGCGTCGAGCACCGCGATCCGGTCGGCCAGCTCGGCGGCCACCGCCAGGTCGTGCGTGATGAGCACCAGACCGGTCGCGACCCCGCCCGCCGTCGCGTCGACCGGTGCCCCGCCCGCCGCACCTCCGCCCGCCGTATCGCCCGCCGCCGCCCGGCTGCCCGTCGTACCGCCGCCCGAAGGGGTCACCGTCAGCCGGCGGAGCAGCTCACAGATGTCGCGCCGGCTGACCGCGTCCAGGCCCGAGGTGATCTCGTCGCAGACCAGCACGCGCGGCCGGGCGAGCAGCGCGCGGGCCAGGGCGGCCCGTTGCAGCTCGCCGCCCGACAGCCCGCCGGGCCTGCGCCCGGCGGTCTCCTCGCCGATGCCCATTCCGGCGAGCGTTGCCAGCGCCTCGCTCCGCGCGGTGTCCGGGTCGGTGCCGCGCAGCCGTACAGCAGTACGGGCGACCTGTTCGGCCACCGGCCGGTACTCGTCGAACGCGGCCCGGGCGTCCTGGAAGACGTACTGGACGGCGGCCAGTTGCTCCCGGTCGCGGCCGCGCACGCTGCGCGGCAGCGGTTCGCCGTCCAGCAGCACCCGGCCCGACCAGCCGCGGTGCAGACCCGCCAGGCAGCGGGCCAGGGTGGTCTTCCCCGAGCCGGAGCGTCCGACGACGGCCAGGCACTCCCCCGCCGCCACGGTGGCCGACGCCTCGTGGAGCACGACTCCCCCGGCCCGCCGCCGCCCGTGCCAGGCGGTCGCGCGCTCGGCCGTCA
>DOWQ01000653.1 GCA_003519485.1 Streptomyces sp.
GGTACCCGCCCGCGGCGGCAGACCAGTAGCCGGTGCTGGAGGCGGCGCCCCGGTCGGTCGTGCGCCGCTGGGGCCGGCCGAGCAGCTGCCAGACCAGCCAGTCGTGCGGCTGCAGCACCGCGGCGGTGCGCGCGGCGGCCTCCGGCTCCTGTCGCGCCAGCCAGCGCAGCTTGGCCACCGGCTGCGCGGCCTGCGGTACGGTGCCGACGGCCTCGGCCCACGCCTCACGGCCGCCGAGGGCGTCCACGAGGTCGACGGCGGCGGCCTGGGCGCGCTTGTCGTTGCCGAGCAGCGCGGGCCGTACGAGTTCGCACGCGTCGTCCATCGCGAGCAGCGCGTTCTGCTGCGCGGCCACCCCGATGGCCTGGACCCCTTCGAGCACCCCACCCGAGGCGGCCTCGCCGAGCGACACCAGCCACGCCTGCGGGTCGATCTCGGTGCGCTTGCCGCCGGCCTCGGCGTCGCCCTCGACGGGGTGTGGCGCTTCCCCCCGTCTGAGCACGGCACCGGTATCGGTGTCGCAGACGACGATGCTTGTGTATTCGGACGAACTGTCCAACCCGGCGACGATCCCCATGGGTCAGATGATGCCTTACCGCCGGCACCGGGCGGCGTCCCGGGAGCGTGGTGACCAGGCGGGCTGACCGGCGGGGTGCCCGGCGGGGCGGCGCGTCCGCGGTGGCGCGGGGCTAGGTGTTGCTGGTGCCCCAGTCGTCCTCCACCGTGCCGCGATGGTAGCGCAGGGACCGTACGCGTTCCGAGACGGCGCCCGGCAGGCGGTCGCCGAACCTCGTGTCCACCGTGTCGGCAGCCCTGGTGGCGGCCTGCCGACCGGTCTGAGCGGCGGTCTCGGCGGCATTGCGGACCGCCGGGTTCTGGGCGACCTGTCGCGCGGTCTTGCACAGTTGCTCGTAGCGCTCCCGCCCGGCCCGCGAGCCGAGGACGTAACCGACGGCCAGTCCGGTGATGAACGTGAGCCGGTACCGCATGGCTTCCACCTTCCTTCGATGCGTACTGGACGCCTGCCCCGGCTCCCACGCGCTGATGCGAATACCGATTTCGGAGCACGCCCTGCCATGCGCTAATGTATTGCTCGCAGCGAGGGAGCGCTCCTGGGAAACCAGACCGGGCGGTTCCGAGCGGATCAATCCCCTGTAGCTCAATTGGCAGAGCAGCCGGCTGTTAACCGGCAGGTTACTGGTTCGAGTCCAGTCGGGGGAGCACAGGATTCAGGCCCCGTTCGGGGCCTTTTTCTTGCTCCGGCCCCGCGTGAGAGCCGTCGCAGCCGCGAATCGCGCCCAGCACGAGGCGTCCGCCGCCCGTACGGGCGGCAGATCGTATGAGCGGCTATGCTGCGGCAGACGGCGCGCACAGACGTGTGAGGCTCGCCGTGACGGGGCGGTAGCTCAGCCGGTTAGAGCAGCGGACTCATAATCCGTCGGTCGTGGGTTCGAGTCCCACCCGCCCCACTCAGGGGGTCACGGGAAACGATGATCCCCGGCAGGGAGCCCGAGCGGGCATCCCCTCCGAATCCCCTCCCCGGGCCCTCGAGAGCCCGGCCGCCCCGTGCGCCGGAGGGCAGCGGAAGCCTCCGCCGCGCCGAGGTCCCGTCCAGCCGGGTACACCAGTACGGTGCGGTCCCGGCGGGAGCGGCGGATACACCCATAAGTGCAGGCTCAATAAGCAACCCTCGGCTTTCCCCGTCTGATACGCCCGAGGGGTTCCCGGCTGCTCCTCGAGGCAAGAGGAACCGAGCCTTCGGCCCTGCGCAGGCAGCCCCATTAGGAGGGGCCCGGCCAGAGATGCCCCGGGGCGGTCGCACCGTTGTCCATTCCGGCGCCGACCCGACGGAAGGCGTGATCCCGCAGCCTCTGTCCGCGCGGCCGGCCCTCCGCATGCGGAGGGCCGCGGCGCCGGCGGGGAGCGGCCGCCGGTCCGGACGTGCACAACGGGCGCCGGGCAGCGGAACGTGCCGGGCTGAGCCCGGTCACGCCGGACGCCGGACGCCGGACGCCGAACGCAAGGCTTCGCGGCTGGGTCCCCGCGCTCAGTAGCCCCAAGAAAGATGCTTGTTGTTGTTCGTAACGCGGCATTAATGAACATCTATTGACATGGCAACGTCATCCCATCAGAGTCTTCACCGCCAGTGATGCCGGTCACGGACTTAGGAGCGTTCCCTCATGCCTGAAATCCCCGAAGTATCACGCCGCCTGCTCCTGGGAGGAGCTCTGGCCACTGGGGCGCTCGCGGCCGGTGTCGGCGCAGCCCACGCGGCCCCCTTGGACCAGGGCGCGGTGGTG
This sequence comes from Streptomyces sp., assembly GCA_003519485.1. Classification (GTDB taxonomy): domain Bacteria; phylum Actinomycetota; class Actinomycetes; order Streptomycetales; family Streptomycetaceae; genus Streptomyces. The sequence goes on from DOWQ01000653.1 coordinate 2,301, forward strand.
CCGACCCCCGCGCCCCGGCGCAGGACCGGTCAGAAGTCCATGATCGATGTGCCGTTCGAGGCGTACAAGACCGTCCGCGTCGGCATGATCGGTCTCGGTAACCGGGGCTCGGGCATGAGCTCCGGGTGGTCCGCGGTCCCCGGCTGCGTCGTGACGGCCGTCTGCGACATCCGCGCCGATCGCGCGGAGCGCACCGCCGACCGGCTCGTCGCCGAGGGCAAGCCGCGCCCCGCCGAGTTCGGCGGCTCGGCCGGCTCGTACAAGGAGATGCTGAAGCGCGACGACATCGACCTCGTCTACATCGCCACGCCCTGGGAGTTCCACCACCAGCAGGGCAAGGCCGCGCTCCTGGCCGGCAAGCACGCCATCGTCGAATTGCCCATCGCCACCGAGCTGGACGAGCTCTGGGACCTGGTCGACACCTCTGAGCGCACGCGCAGGCACCTGATCCTGGCGGAGAACTGCAGCTACGGCCGCAATGAGCTGGCCATGCTCAAGATGGGTCACGAAGGCATGTTCGGCGACATCACCAACGGACACGGCGGTTACCTGCACGACCTGCGCGCCCTGCTCTTCTCCAACACCTATTACACCGACTCCTGGCGGCGTCTCTGGCACACCCGCTCCACCGCGTCGTTCTATGCCATGCACGGCCTGGCCCCGATCGCGGCGGCCATGGACATCAACCGCGGCGACCGGATGACCACGCTGAAGGCCACCGCCACAGCGCCGAAGGGACTCGCCGACTACCGGGAGCGCTTCGTCCCGAAGTCCCACCCGTCCTGGAACGAGACGTACATCAACGGCGACCTGGTCAGCTGCTCGATCGAGACGGTTGAGGCCCGGACGATCCGGGCCGAACACGATGTGAGTTCGCCCCGCCCGTACAGCCGGATCAACACCATCGCCGGCAGCCGGGGGATCTTCGAGGACTACGCGGGCACCTCGTCGACCGGCGGACGCATCTACGTCGAGCCGGACCACAGCGGCCACTCCTGGCGTGACTTCGACACGTACCGCAAGGAGTTCGACCACTGGCTCTGGAAGAAGATCGGTGACGACGCCGCGAACAACGGGGGCCACGGCGGCATGGACTACGTCCTGCAGTGGCGCACCGTCCAGTTGATGCGTGCAGGACTCGTTCCCGACATCGACGTCTACGACTCGGCCGCGTGGTGCGCGCCGATACCGCTGAGCGTCAAGTCCCTGGCTGTCGACGGCCGTCCGGTCGAGTTTCCCGACTTCACCCGGGGGGCCTGGGTCAACCTGCGCACGGGGCTGGACTCCCGCCCGTCCGAAATGCCCCCGGTCGCCTGACCGGCCGGACACCCCAACCCAAGGAGCCGCCAGTGAGATCAGCCAGAATGATCACAGCGCTCAGGTCCATGGCCGTGGCCGCGGCAGTACTGCTCGTCCCCGGCCAGGCCGCCCTCGCCGCCGAGCCGGAGCCGACGCCGGCCGCCACGAAGACCGAGGTGACGATCTCGCCCGTCGACCTGGACGGGCCGGCCATCTCGACGGTGAAGGTGACCGTCAAGAACGCCGGACCCCACCGGATGCGGTCGCTGAAGGTGTCGTTCGCGGGCCCTGCGGGCTGGGCCGTCGAGCTTCCCGTCCGCAGCATGAACGGCTCGTTCGCCGCGGGCGCCACCACCGACGCGGTGTTCCGGATCCAGGTGCCCGAGCAGCGCTCCGGTTTCGCCATCCGGACGTTCACCGCCCGGGCGGCCTACCGCGGCGGCGACGGGGCCGACTCGGCGACGGCCACCCGGTCGCAGCGCACCGGCGATCCGCTGCCGAACCTCGCGGCCGCGTACAACAACGTGGGCGTCACCGACGAGAGCAACACCGGGCCCGGCAACTACGACGGTGAGGGCAACAGTTTCTCGGCGCAGAAGCTCGCCGCCGTCGGCCTGACGCCGGGCAGCGGGGTCGAGGCCCTGGGCGCCGAGCTGACCTGGCCCGACGTGCCGGCGGGCAGCAAGGGCAACGTGTCGAGCGCCGGCCAGGCCGTCACGCTGGAGGGTTCCGGCAGCAAACTGGTGTTCCTCGGCTCAGGCGTCACCAGCGGCGCGGCCGGCGGTGCCACGGTGTACTACACGGACGGGACGAGCAGCACCGGCTCGTTCGGTTTCCCCAACTGGTCCTTCGACCCCGCGGACGCCCACGGCGCGACGCTGGTCGCGTCGTCCGACGGCCGGAATCGGCCGAGCGGATACGGGAACGCGGGCATCGCCTACCGTGTGTTCGCCCACTCCATCCTGCTCGATGCGGCCAAGCAGGTCGAGTTCGTGGTCCTGCCGAGCAACGGCAACATCCACGTCTTCGACATGGCCATCGCTTCCTGACGCCCGGTTGTTCCGGGTTGCCCGAAAACCGCAGAGGGCCCGCCGCTGCGTACGGCGGGCCCTCCACGGCTGCGTGAGCACCGGGTTTCCGGAGGCTCGGCTGCTCAGCCGTTTCAAGCGGCGATGACCTTGATGCCCGCCTCTGTGAGCCGAGCCGTCATGTCGGAGGCGATTGCTGAGTCGGTCACCAGCACGTCGATGCGGTCCAGTCCACAGATCCGCGCGAAGGCGCGCTTCCCCATCTTGGACGAGTCGGTGACCACGATGACCCGGCGGGCCCGCTCGGCGAACAGCCGGCTGATACTCGCCTCGTCCTCTTGGTGGGTCATCACGCCCAGTTGGGGGTCGACGCCGTCGACGCCCAGGACGGCGACGTCAAGCACGACCTCGTTCAGCACGCCCACGGTCAGCGGGCCGACCAGCTCGTATGTCTGGGGGCGGGCCACTCCGCCGGTGACCACGATCTTGATCTGGGGGCGCACGGCGAGCTCGCCGGCGATGTTGAGGGCGTTGGTGACGACAGTCAGCGCGGGGCTCGAGGTCTCGGAGGAATTCGCCCGGTCACCGCCCGCCCGCAGGGCAAGCGCCCTTGCCACCTCCGTCGTGGTCGTACCCCCGTTGAGACCCACGACGTCTCCCACGCCGATCAGCTCGGCGGTGGCCGCAGCGATGCGCTGTTTCTCGGACGCGTGCCGGGAGGACTTGTAGCGCAGGGGCAGTTCGTAGGAGACGCCGTGCGCGATGGCTCCGCCCCGAGTCCGTACGAGCATCTGCTGCTCGGCGAGCTCGTCGAGATCCCGTCGGATGGTCGCCGGCGAGACCTTGAGCGTCGCCGCGGCCTCCTCGACCTCCAGCCTGCCCTCGTCGGCCAGCAACTCCAGCAGCTTGCTCCACCGCTCGTGCTTGGACATGTGTCGGACTCCTTCGGGCGTCGTCCTGTGCTCTCGACACGTTATGGGACACGGGATCGAGCGCTCCATCGAGGCGGGATCATGCGCCAACTTGATCGTGGTCCCGTTTTGTAAAGCAGATTCGAGCATCTTCAACGCTTGGGCTTGGCAGCATGCACATAACGACTACTCGTCTTCTCGGAGTCTGCGTGGCCGGTGCGCTCGCCCTCACAGCGAGCGGTGGCGTCGGCCCTGCACGCGATGCCGTCGCCACGGAGGTGGCACGGCTGCTGAAGGTGCCGCACGGAGAGCGCGGCTATACGCATGAGGTCAGTGGTGCGTCAGGTGGGCAGCCCCCGGCGCGGCGTGGCTCGCTCGGTTCGACCGGTGTGATCCGCAGGTCGGGCGCTCTCCTCCGCCGCGATGGGGGCCGAGACCCCCTGCCGAGCAGCCCGGACCTCGAGGCGGAGCCGGTGAGCAAGGGCTGCTCCCGGGGGGCTGGGGCCGCCCCGCTGTGCATACTCCGAACGGGTGCGAAGGATTCAGCAGGCCGGCCGGGCCCCGGCCGGGCCC
>DOWQ01000707.1 GCA_003519485.1 Streptomyces sp.
TGGATCTCGTCGAGGATGACGAGCGTCTTGCGCTGCTCGACCCGGTTGCGGTGCAGCATGGGGCGGACACCGACGCCCGCGTACGTCACCGCGACCCCGTGGTACGAGCGGCCGAGCGGCCCGGCCGAGTACTCCGGGTCGAGCTTGATGCCCACCCGGGCCGCCGCCTCCGCCCACTGCTTCTTGAGGTGTTCGGTCGGCGCGACGACCGTCACCTGCTGCACGACGTGGTGCTCCAGCAGCCAGGCCGCGAGCGTCAGCGCGAAGGTCGTCTTGCCGGCGCCCGGTGTCGCCACCGCCAGGAAGTCCCGCGGCTGCGTCCGGACGTACGAATCCACCGCCGCCTGCTGCCATGCGCGCAGCTTGTTCGCCGTGCCCCAGGGGGCCCGGCCGGGGAAGGCGGGTGAGAGGTGATGGGAGGGAGCGGTAGTGGTCACGGTCTCCGGCTCGGGCTCTCGGCTACGTGGGACAACCGGGCCACCCTACCGGTGCGCCCGGCACCGCCCCGGCCGCCGGTCGGGGCGATGCCTCGGAGGTGGGGACGCGTGGAGGTGGGGAACGGAGGTGCCGCAATATAGGGATGCACAGGGAGATATGGGCATGTACCGAAGTACGGTGCGGCGGCCGTCACACAGCGGAGCACGGGGCCGAGCACGGGCCGGGGCGCGGGCCGAGTGCATGGCGCGTACCGGGCGCGCGGTGTTCACCGGGCCGGTGCGGTGTCACTCCTGACCCCGCGCGGGCCTCAGCCGCGTCGCGATGTACGCGCCCACGAGGGTGACGGACGCCATGGTCAGATAGACGACGGTGAACGCCCCGTCTCTGCCGTCCGCCGCCGAACCGGCCGCGCCCCGCACCGCGTGCGCCCCCGCCGCGACCGAGCCGCCGCCCATCGCCACAAAGAGGATGCCGCTGAGGCCGACGAGGCTGATGTTGCCGAGCGCGTCGGACACCTGGAGGGACGCGGAGTTACTGCCCGCGTCCCCCGGGGGCGACAGCCTGAGCAGCAGCACGCTGCCGCTGGAAATGGTCAGACCCATGCCGAACCCGCCGACCGTCCAGGAGAGGGCGACGATCGTCCAGGGCGCCCAGCCCGGCAGCCCGCCGAGCAGCGCGAGCGACGGGCCGGCGAGGGCCAGCGACATCAGGACCAGCCCGAGCTGCATCAGCCGCTCCCGGTACGGCTCCAGCCGCGGCCGGGTCTGCACGTACGAGCCGGCCGCCCACGTCAGACCGCCCCCGGTCAGGGCGAGCCCCGCCATCGTCGCCGACATGCCCCGCTCGGTCACCAGCATCAGCGGTACGAACGTCTCCGCCCCCAGGAACGCGCCGGCCGCGACCCCGCGCAGCAGGATCACCGCCGGCAGCCCGCGGGCGGCGCGGAACGTACCGCGCGGGAGCAGCCGCAGCACACCCGGCACGAGCAGCGCCAGCCCGGCGACGGCGACCGCCGCGCCGGTCCAGGTCGGGTCCTGGCCGGCGTACTGGAGCAGGCCCGCGCCCGCCGCGACGGCGAGCGCGAGCAGGATGCGGCGGTGGTTCATCACCGGGGTGGCGTCGCCGTCCGGCAGTTTGCGCAGCGCCGGGAGCATCACGGCGAGCGGCAGCAGGACCAGGACGGGGATCGCGAGGAAGACCCAGCGCCAGCCCAACTGCTCGGTGACCGAACCGGCGACGAGCGGCCCAACGATCACGGGCAGCACCCAGGCGGCGGAGAACGACGCCACGACGGCGGGCCGCAGCCGCTCGGGATACGCGCGGCCGACGACCACGTACAGCGCGACGATCACCAGCCCGCCCCCGGTGCCCTGGACGGCGCGGCCCGCGACGAACGTCCACATGTCCTGGGCCGAGCCGGAGATCACCAGCCCGGTGCCGAACGCGGCGATGCCGCTGAACAGCGGGACGAGCGGCCCCTTGCGGTCGCACCACTCGCCGGAGAGAGCCATGGCGAAGAGGCTGGCCGTGAAGTAGCCGGAGAAGGCGTACGCGTAGAGCGGGATGCCGTCGAGTTCCTGGGCGGCGACGGGCATGGCGGTGTTCACGGCGCTCGCCTCGAAGGCGATGAGGGAGACGACGGAGATGATCCCGAGCGTCAGCGCCCGGAAGGGCCGCCGCCAGACACTACCGACCTCGGCCGGAGGCGCCCCGGCTTCCGCGCCGCCTGCGCTGCGGCCACCGCTGCCGCCGCCCGCACCGCTGCCGCTCCCGCTGCCGGCGTCTGCCCCTACTCGGTCGCCGTTGGCGGTGACCGCGGTACTGGGGACGGGAGGCGCGGGGGCGGGCGCGGGTGCCTGACTGACGGTGGTGGCTGCGACTGCGCCGGCGGTTACGGCGTCGCGGTCGTCCGGAACGGTCATTGCGTCAGCGTAAGGGCCGCAACCGACATTCACCCCTGTCCAAGGACCGTACCGCCCTCGGCCATCAGTCGTAGTCCCCACCGCCACGGGTTCGCGGCGAGGACTGGACTTGGCGCCCAACTCCCGGACGACGACCGAGCGCGGGGTCGGCCGGGACCCAGGGCGGCGCACACCGGAGCGGTCAGGAAACGGGCTTCAAGTCCGGCTCGGCACCAAGCCCGCCGTCTCCCTCGCAGCCCAACTCTTTCGCGATGGCCAGGGCGGCGGAGTGCGCCATCGTCATGTTGGCGTCACGGTATTCTCGGCCTTCACCCTCCGACTCCGACCGCTTTCGCAGACTTGACCGAATAATCGCGGGGTCCCGATCCGAGCCGCCCAATTTCCGGCTGACACATTCGAAGGAGACAGATGCTGCGTTCTCGCCGGCGTACGCATACCGACCAATCCGGTACTGGTCCAGTTCAAGATCCATTTCACCACTTTGAAGGAAATCATCGTCCGTGAACTCAAATCTGACCTTAATGTCCGCCAAGCCAGCCGCCCCACGCGGATATATCAAACAGAAGTTATGCACTCCCCATGACCCAGAACTGTTCTGTTCGAATTCGTCGACGAGGCCTCTGGCGGTCGGATGCAATCTATCCTCACCCGAACTGGGGCGGAATTTCTTCTCCTCTGTTACATACTCGAGCGCAGCGGCAGCGGCAGGCGAGAATGATCCCCCACATACTTGCGCAGCACTCACAAGGCTCGACGTACTATGCTTTCCGCCATTGCCACAAGCTGTCACTCCGAGGCTTAGCACGACCCCCACCCCTACAGCCACGATCGACCTGCATTCAGCCGTCACAAATCCGCCTAACCGCCGACTTGGGGGGAATTCCCCTGTTGATTTTCCCGGTCAGATCCCTTGCTATAGCCGGAGCTAAAAGCTTCTTCCAAATCCTGACCGAAATGGGATGCAGGTGCGATATTATTCTGCTCCATAAATGCCCTCATGGGTGATTCACCAGTAATCTCTCCAGCTTCGAAGATCGCATTCCGCTGAGCTTCAATATCGTCACTACTATCCTGCTGTTTGGAATCGGTCCAGGTCCCGATAATCTCGTTGAGCTTCTCGGTAACTGCCCCAGCCCCGGTGTCGACGGCCAAGGGCACAAGAATCGCCCCGAGTCCCGCACCTGCTACCGTAGCCGGCAGAAAGGCTACGCCGGCACCAACAGCAGCGCCAGCGCCGAATTGGACCCAAGCGGAGCGCTTTCCGAGGGACTCATTATATTTCTCGTCTTTATCCAGGCCTTCCGCTTCGACTTGATCTACGCGGGACTGGTCGAGCATGCCTTGCACTTCAGCTCCGGTCCGAACTGTCTCGCGGGAAGCTCCCTCGTCAATACCGCCATGGTGGCCGCCATCGATTTGCGCCTCCAGCATGCTCGCGCTGTAAATGCGCTCCGCAGTCGAGATTGAGGCATAAGCGTCCGGATATTGACCCATAGAACTGAGAAAATTACGCACGTCGTGGCGGCCAAACTCGGCACGACCATCCGGACTTACCTCCGTCCCGAACGGGCTACCGGGCTCGTTGTTGTTGAGCGCCCAGTTGATGTCGTCGATGTAGCCGGATCCCATCCTTCCCAGGCTGTCGGCCATTGGCTCCATCGCGTTGACACGTTCGGCGTCGATGCCGAATTTATGGACTACTTCCTCCATGATGTTCGCTGAGGTTTCGTCCCGCATCAATTTCGGACTCGGATCGTCGTGACTGTAGCCCAACGTCGCCGACTCCAGGGCATGTCCGAACGCGTCCACCATGTATCCTTTGGACTTTTCGGCTTCATCAGGATCGTGGCCGACCGTGTCCGGGAAGGACTTGTAATCCTCGTTGCCGAAGTAATCCATGTAGTTGGTGATGGTGTCGCCGTCCTTGTCCTTGCCGAGGTCGGGCATGCCACTCTTGGCGGTACCGTCCTCGTTGTAGGCTGTCGGATCGGCCGACCAGAATTCCTTCGATGCCTCGGGGCTGTGGCCAAGTGCTTCCAGCATGCTGACCACCGGATCGTAGCCAGCCCCGTTCTTTCCTGACGGGTTGAAAGGATGAGGGTTCAGCAACGTGTCATCCCGAGTTTCGGCAAACATATGGGGATTCTTGGCATGCAGTTGTGTCACATGCTCGGCGATGGGGTTGAGCAACCTCGGGTCGTAGTTCCCGTACCGCATGATCCCGCCCAGCAGCTGATAGCCATACGGCCCGCCCGTGTTGTCGAAACGTGACAGCGGGATGCGCTCCGTGCCGAGCTTCTGCAAATTTTCCCGCCAGGCATCGGACAAGTGGGGCTTGTTATCAGGGTCCGTCGCAGTGGCAAGATTCAACCCCATGTACTCCTGCACCTGCTGGACGTCCTTCAAACGCTCCTTGTTCGGCTTGTCGTAATCATACGTGTCCCGGGAGAGTTGACCAAAGAAGGCAATGGCCTTTTCCGGGCCGACCTTCTCATAAAAGGCTGTAGCGAATGCGGGCGATTTTCTGTTGTCCTTGATCAGTTCGATGAACTGCTGTAGTTGAGTGTGCGTCAAGTCGCTGCCTTTGGCCATATACCCGGCGGCACGGTCAGCCTTCTCTGCATCAAGACTCTCGTACTTTGCTGCACTGAAATTATGCGAATCACCGGAGATGTTGGCCCGGAGTGCGCGGTTCATGGAATCGTCCGCATCATCGCAGGTCTCGACCACCGCCGCGATACGCTTCTCCAACGCCGCGATGGCACTTCTCTCATTGCGCAGGTCGGCCTCGCGGTCCGGATCTCGCTGGTCTGGGTCTCTCTCCGAGACAGGGTAAATCGCCTCGACCTTACCGTGATCCTTGACACGCATTTTTCCTGCGGGAGCATCGACTTCGATAATTTCGACCAGGTCGCTATGCGCCTTTTTGAAGGCGACATGGCCCTGTTCCAGGATGACCAAAATTCCCTTCGCCGCCTTAGCCGCATCCGCGAACTCTTTCGCCGTCTTGGCGATGAACGGCTTGGTGACGGACGCGTTCACGCCCTTCCAGTCGGCCTTTCCTGAGTTTGCCAGCATCGTCTCACGGGCATCTTCGGCGAGTTTTTCCAAATCCGTGACCATTACAGACCAGTCATCGATCGCCGCTTTCAACTTTCCCAGCGGAGCGTGGTATACGTCATCGAACGTCAGCATCGTCACGGCCCTACTTGAAGTACGCGTTGATCTTTGAAGCGGACATGGAAGTGACAATGTCCGCTTCATCCTTGTTGTGCTTCGCGACCGTGTAATCAAGATGATTCGAGATATGCGCGCAAGCATCCAGCAACGTCTTGAGTTGCGTGGTCCAAATATCATGAACCTGGAGCATCGCCGATCCCGTGCGGAAATTACCGTTGTTCAATGCGATCGCGGCATCGTATGTGCTCGGGCGAGCCCGGTCCCCTTCGTTGGAAAGTCGGCTGCGAAGTTCGTACGCGTTCTTTCCGACCAGGCCGAGATCATCTTGTTTGACACTCAAGTCCGAGTTCGCGCTGCTGCCTGCGGAGCTATTGAGCCGCATCGCTGTGCCACCGTGGCTGGCAGCAGCCGCCTGCAGCCGCCCCCACTCCTCGTAAAACGACATCTGCACTCCCCCGTGTGCCGAAGTCCCGCACTGTCATCCGTAGTCGGCGACAGGACGCTTCGTCACCGCATGCTATCCACACGTGTCAGCCGGTGGAAGGTGCCCTGGCCGCCGTCGGGCCCGGACGCCGACCGGTGCTCGCCGACGCCACGGACCGCGCCGAACCCGGCGCGGTCAGAGGAGTGCGGCACTCGGCGCTTCGGGACGGTCTCCACTTCAGGTGGTCAGCAGCACGCCTCCGTACGAAGCGCCGGCGATCATGACCCAGGCCGCGAATCCCAGGGCCGCGACGCGGCCGCCCGTGCGGGCCAGCGTGGGCAGGTGCACCGCGCTGCCGAGCGCGAAGAGCGCCGCCGCCAGCAGCAGTTCGTCCCACCTCCGCCGCCTGCAGCGCCGCGTGCGGCAGGCCGCCATGGCTGCGCAGCGCCACCATCGCCAGGAAGCCGAGCACGAACAGCGGTA
>DOWQ01000713.1:0-783 GCA_003519485.1 Streptomyces sp.
GAGGTCGGGCGCCAGGAAGCGGTCCCCGCCCGGTCCCTCGACGCCCGCCGCGCGCACCGCGGCCAGCACCGCGCGGCTCGCAGGCGCCGGCGTCAGCCCCTCGCGCAGTTCGATCGCCCGGGTCGCGGCGAACAGCTCGACCGCGATCACCCGGTTCAGATTGCCGATCGCCGTACGCAGCTTGCGCGCGGCGGACCAGCCCATCGAGACGTGGTCCTCCTGCATCGCGGACGACGGGATCGAGTCCACCGAGGCGGGCACCGCCAGCCGCTTCATCTCGCTGACCAGGGCCGCCTGCGTGTACTGGGCGATCATCAGACCGGAGTCCACGCCCGGGTCACCGGCCAGGAAGGGCGGCAGACCGTGCGAGCGGTTCTTGTCCAGCAGCCGGTCCGTACGGCGCTCCGCGATGCACCCCAGGTCGGCGGCGGCGACAGCCAGGAAGTCCAGAACGTACGCCACCGGCGCGCCGTGGAAGTTCCCGTTCGACTCGACCCGCCCGTCGGGCAGGACGACCGGATTGTCGACGGCGGCGGCCAGTTCCCGCTCCGCCACGAGCAGGGCGTGCGCGAGCGTGTCCCGGCCCGCGCCCGCGACCTGGGGCGCACAGCGGATCGAGTACGCGTCCTGCACGCGTGGCGCGGCCTCCTGGCCGTCGACGCCGCTCTGGTGGTGACCGGTGAGGCTGGAGCCTGCCAGCACCCGGAGCATGTTGTCCGCGCTGGCGGCCTGGCCGGGATGCGGGCGGATGGCGTGCAGCTCGGGGGCGAGCACCCGGTCCGT
>DOWQ01000713.1:842-2856 GCA_003519485.1 Streptomyces sp.
CCCGTCGGGGCCCTCGGCCTCGCCCTCCCCCATGAGAGTCAGGGCGCAGTGCGAGAGCGGTGCGAGATCGCCGGAGCAGCCGAGCGAGCCGAACTCGTGCACGACGGGCGTGATGCCGGCGTTGAGGATCGCCGCCATCGTGGACGCGACGAGGGGGCGTACGCCCGTGCGACCGGAGGCGAGTGTCTTGAGCCGCAGGAACATCAGCGCCCGTACGACTTCGCGCTCGACGGCCGGGCCCATGCCGGCGGCGTGCGAGCGCACGATATTGCGCTGGAGCTGTCCGCGGAGCTCCGGGCTGATGTGTCGGACGGCGAGGGCGCCGAAGCCTGTCGAGACGCCGTACACCGGTTCCGGCTTGGCGGCGAGGGCTTCGACGACCTCGCGGGAGGCGGCGAGCGCGGCGAGCGCGTCGCCGGAGAGCTCGATCCGCGCCGCGCCGCGGGCCACGGCGACGACATCCTCCGCGCGGACTCCGGACGTCCCCAGGACCACAGTTTGCATATTCATATTCAGGCACCCTAAGGACTGAATCGGGATCTGTCACGAGGCGGGTCGGCCGGAACCGCGTACCTGGCCCGACGGCCGCTTCATTGACATGATCGCCTGAACGATCGTTAACCGACTCCCGGAGGGGCAGATGAGCGACGCGACAGAGGAGCGGTACGGCGAGTGGATCTCCGTACGACGCCACGGCAGCCATGTGGCAGAGCTCGTGCTCGACCGCCCCAAGGCGATGAACGCGGTCTCCACCGAGATGGCGGACCGCCTCGCCGACGCCTGCGCGGCCCTCGCCGCCGACCGGGCCGCCCGGGTCGTGGTGCTGACCTCGAGCCACGAGCGGGCCTTCTGTGTCGGCGCGGACCTCAAGGAGCGCAACTCCTTCAGCGACGACGACCTGCGCCGGCAGCGCCCGCACACCCGCGCCGCCTACACGGGCGTGCTGGAACTGCCGATGCCGACGATCGCCGCCGTGCACGGCTTCGCCCTCGGCGGCGGCTTCGAGATCGCCCTCTCCTGCGATCTCATCGTCGCGGACCGCACAGCCGTGGTCGGGCTGCCGGAGGTGTCCGTGGGCGTACTCCCGGGCGGCGGCGGCACCCAACTGCTACCCCGCCGGGTGGGCGCCGCCCGCGCCGCCGAACTGGTCTTCACCGCCCGGCGCGTGACGGCGGACGAGGCGCACCGGCTCGGCCTCGTCGACGAGCTCGCCGACAGGGACGGGAGCGACGGGAGCGGGAGCGGTGACGGGAGCGGCGGGAACGCGGCCCGCACGCGGGCGTTGGAGCTCGCGGACCGGATCGCCGCGAACTCCCCCGTCGGTCTGCGCGCGGCCAAGCGGGCCCTGCGGCTGAGCCAGGGACTGGACCTGCGCGCGGGGCTGGAGGTCGAGGACGCGGCCTGGCGGACGGTCGCCTTCTCCGGCGACCGCGCGGAGGGCGTCGCGGCCTTCAACGAGAAGCGAACCCCGGACTGGCCCGGGGAGTGACCGCCGCCCAAGAGGGCAAATGATGGCAAAAGTTCTTAGGCTGGGTTGCACGATGCGCTCACAGTGACGGAACGCGAGGTGCCCGGTGGCGGTCGACGGCGGCGAGGGCGACGACGCGAGGCTGAGCTCCGTGGTGCGGCTCGCCCAGGCGCTCGCGGGCGCCCAGACGCCGCTCGAGACGGCGCACGCCGCCGCCGTGGGCGCCCGGCACGCGCTGGACGGCTCCTTCTCCGCGATCTCCGCCTGGGAGCGGGAGCTGGGCCGGCTCCGGGTCCTGGTGAACTCCGGGGAGCTGGCGCCGGGCGAGGAGGAGGTCCCGGAGGACGAGTCCTACCCGGTGCGGGACTTCCCGGAGATCGCCGAGTTCCTGCACGAGCGATGGGCGGGCGGCGGTGAGCCCGACGCCTGGGTGGAGACGGCTGACGGACCCGCGCCCGGCCGCGCGCCGGGCGCGAGTGCCCGCAGCGGCACGGAACCGGCTCTTCACACGGGGAGCCGGGGCCGTGCCGCTGCCGGGCATGCCCG
>DOWQ01000029.1 GCA_003519485.1 Streptomyces sp.
GCGGGATGGCCCGCGGAGGGCGCGGCGCCCGGCGGGGTCTCTCCGCAGTCGCCGACCGCATCGTGGAGACCGCGCCGCGGATTCCCGTACGGGACCAGGCGGCGCTCCGCGCGCAGTTCCCGGGTCTCGGCCCGGAGGAGCTGGCCGACAAGCTGGTGGCGGGGGCGGTCAGAGGCTCCGCGGCCATCGGTGCGAGCGTCGGCGCCGCGGCCATGCTGCCGGTGCCCCCGGCGATGCCCGCCGAGCTGGCGGCCGAGATCGTCGGCGTGGCGTCCGTCGAGTACAAACTCATCGCCGAGCTGCACGAGGTCTACGGACTCCGGGCCCCCGGCAACGCCTCCCGGCGCGCTGCCGCCTATCTCTCCGCCTGGACCGACGAGCGCGGCATCGACGTCACCAAGCCGACCAGCCTCAACGCCGCTCTCGGCGGCCAGATGCGGCGGCAGCTCAGACAGCAGGTGCTCAAGCGCACCGTGCGCAATCTCCCCAGCCTGACGCCGTTCATGGTCGGCGCCGCGGCCGGCGCGGTGATGAACCGCCGGGAGACCGCCCGGCTCGCCGAGAAGGTCCGCAAGGATCTGCGCGGCCGTCAGGTCCGCTGGGATCCGTCTGCCGGGACCCCCGAGCCCGGCAGCCCGAAGGCGCTCCAGGACCCCGGCACGGGCTGACCGGCCCGCACCTCAGCCCGCCCGTACCGCCGTGAGCGCGGCGGCGAGCCCTTCCGGGTCGCGAGTCGACAAATAGACGTACGGCGTCGGGTCCGCCGGATCGGTGACCTCGACCCGCAGCGCGGTCGGGATGTAGCTGCGGAGCAGCATGAATGCCCGCGGGTCGCTCTTGTACGTTCGCCAGGCCGCGGCCTCCCCGGCGTCCAGCACCTCGGCCGCCCCGAGCGCCTCCACCGGAATCCGCGCGTCGCCGGCCACCAGCGACCCCGCGATCACCCGGATCCGCGCCGAGCCGTACGCGCTCACGCCCGCGGCGCCGAGCGCGGCTCCCACGATCAGCCCGGCCAGCGCGGCCAGTACACCGATCGGCAGCACGGCCAGGCCGCAGAAGAGCCCGGCGAGCACCGCGATGAGCCACCACGAGTGGGGCACGGTCAGGCGTTCTTCGTAGGACTGCATGGCTCCAGCTTGGCACGGCAGCCTTCCGGCGCCCGCCGCGCGGGTAAAGTCTCCGTCGTGAGTGCACCGACTACATCGCTGACCCCGCCCGCCGGCTCCCAGCCGCCGGTACGGCACCCCGACGCGCCCGCGCCCGGGGAGCTCCTCGGAGCCCATTACGACCAGTGCTTCGGCTGCGGCGGCGAGCAACCCCACGGGCTGCATCTCGAGACCCGCGCCGGCGAGGGCGTGAGCGTCACCGCCGTGTTCACCGTCCGGGCCGCCCACCAGGGAGCCCCGGGCCTCGCCCACGGCGGGGTGCTCACCACGGCCCTGGACGAGACGCTCGGTTCACTGGGCTGGCTACTGCGCACTATCGCGGTCACCGGCCGGCTGGAGACCGACTTCGTACGTCCGGTGCCGGTGGACACGGAACTGCACCTGACGGCCCGGGTCGTCGCGGTGCACGGCCGCAAGATCTACGGCACTGCGGTCGGCCGGATCGGCGGCCCGGAAGGGCCCGTCGCGGTCCGAGCGGAGTCGCTGTTCATCGAGGTCAAGGTCGACCACTTCATCGAGAACGGCCGCAGCGAGGAGATCGACGCCGCGCTCGCCGATCCCGACCAGGTGAAGGTCGCGCGCGCCTTCGAGGTGAACCCGTGACGCGCGCCCCGGTGGACGTGCTGATCCGGCGGCTGGACCCGGAGGTCCCCGTTCCCTCGTACGGCCACCCGGGGGACGCCGGGGTGGACCTCGTCACCACCGGGGAGGCCGTACTGGCCCCGGGCGAGCGGGCGGTGCTGCCGACCGGGGTGTCGCTCGCGCTCCCCGACGGGTACGCCGCGTTCGTGCATCCGCGCTCCGGTCTCGCCGCTCGCTGCGGCGTCGCCCTGGTGAATGCGCCGGGCACGGTCGATGCCGGGTACCGTGGGGAGATCAAGGTGATCGTGGTCAATCTGGATCCGCGGGAGAGCGTGCGGTTCGCAAGGTTCGACCGGATCGCCCAATTGGTCGTCCAGCAGGTCGAGAAGGTGCGCTTCCACGAGGTGGCGGAGCTTCCCGGCTCGGCGCGGGCCGCGGGCGGCTTCGGGTCGACCGGCGGGCACGCCGCGACGGACGGCCCCGCCGGGGGAAACTCATACGCTTCGGTCGCCTGCGACCGGGAAGGACAGTGACGTGTTCGGACGTCGTCGCAAGGAACGCGCAGACGCTGAGGACACTGCGGGCGCGCTCGACGCGCCCGCCGACGGCGTGGCCTCGGACGAGACCGGGCCGGCCGGGGAATCGGCGGACCCGGTGGACCCGGCGGAGGAGACGGAACGGCGCGGCAATCTGCCGCCGGCACCGCGCCCCGACGGGCCGTGGGACATCTCCGAGGTCCACACGCCCGAAGAGGGCCGGGTGGACCTGGGCGGGATCTTCGTGCCCGGTGTCGAGGGCATGGAACTGCGGGTCGAGGTCGCCGGGGAGTCGATCGTCGCCGCGACCGTCGTGCTGCGGGACAGCGCCATCCAGCTGCAGGCCTTCGCCGCGCCCAAGCGGGAAGGCATCTGGGGCGAGGTGCGCGACGAGATCGCCACCGGCATCACCCAGCAGGGCGGCGTGATCGACGAGGTCGAGGGCCCGCTCGGCTGGGAGCTGCGCGCCCAGGTGCCCGTACAGCTGCCGGACGGCAAGAACGGCGTGCAGCTGGTGCGCTTCGTCGGCATCGACGGCCCGCGCTGGTTCCTGCGCGGCGTCATCTCCGGCCAGGGCGCGGTGCAGCCGCAGGCCGCCGGCCTGCTGGAGCAGATCTTCAAGGACACCGTCGTCGTACGCGGTGACGCGCCGATGGCGCCCCGCGACCCGATCGTCCTCAAGCTGCCGACCGACGCGCAGATGGTGCCCGACGGCGTCCAACAGGACGA
>DOWQ01000129.1 GCA_003519485.1 Streptomyces sp.
CGAGGACCCCGAGAATCCGCCCTCCCCGCCGCCGGGGGCCGTCCCCGCGCCATTCGCCGCCCCGCCCTGCTCGTTACGCGCCGCTCGTCACGCCTGGGGCACCACGCCCGCGCGCAGCAGGCCGTAGGTGTACGCGTCCTCCAGCGCCTGCCAGGACGCGGCGATGACGTTGTCCGCCACCCCGACCGTGGACCACTCGCCGCCACCGTCGTTCGTCGAGACCAGTACCCGGGTGGTGGACCCGGTGCCGTGCTTGCCCGCCAGGATCCGGACCTTGTAGTCGACCAGCTCCAGCCGGGCCAGCTGCGGGTAGATCCGCTCCAGCCCGACCCGCAGCGCCCGGTCCAGCGCGTTGACCGGGCCGTTGCCCTCGGCGGTGGCGACGATGCGCTCCCCCTTGGCCCACAGCTTCACGGTGGCCTCGTTGGCGTGGCTGCCGTCCGGCCGGTCCTCGGTGATCGCCCGCCAGGACTCGATGCGGAAGTAGCTGCGGGGGGTGCCGTCGACCTCGGCCCGGAGCAGCAGCTCGAAGGAGGCGTCGGCGGCCTCGTAGGAGTAGCCGGCCAGCTCGCGCTCCTTGACCCGCTCGACGACGCGGCCGATCAGCTCCCGGTCGCCGCCGAGGTCGATGCCCAGCTCCTTGCCCTTGAGCTCGATCGAGGCGCGGCCGGCCATGTCGGAGACCAGCATCCGCATGGTGTTGCCGACCTGCTCCGGGTCGATGTGCTGGTAGAGGTCCGGGTCGACCTTGATCGCCGAGGCGTGCAGCCCGGCCTTGTGGGCGAAGGCCGACACCCCGACGTAGGGCTGGTGGGTGGACGGCGTGAGGTTGACGACCTCGGCGATGGCGTGCGAGATGCGGGTCATCTCGGCCAGCGCGCCCGGGGGCAGCACCCGGCGTCCGTACTTCAGCTCCAGCGCGGCGGCGACCGGGAAGAGGTTGGCGTTGCCGACCCGCTCGCCGTAGCCGTTGGCGGTGCACTGGACGTGGGTGGCGCCCGCGTCGACGGCCGCGAGGGTGTTGGCCACCGCGCAGCCGGTGTCGTCCTGGGCGTGGATGCCGAGCCGGGCGCCGGTGTCGGCCAGGACCGTGGCGACGGTCGCCTGGATCTGGGCCGGCAGCATCCCGCCGTTGGTGTCGCACAGCACCACGACCTCCGCGCCGGCCTCGTGCGCGGTCGTGACGACCTGCTGGGCGTAGCCCGGGTTCGCCCGGTAGCCGTCGAAGAAGTGCTCGCAGTCGATGAAGACCCGCCGGCCCGCCGCACGCAGGTGTTCGACGGTGTCGCGGATCATCGCGAGGTTCTCGTCGAGGGTGGTGCGCAGCGCCAGCTCGACATGCCGGTCGTGGGACTTGGCGACCAGCGTGACCACGGGCGCGCCGGACTCCAGCAGCGCGCCGACCTGCGGGTCGTCCGCCGCCGCCACGCCGGCCCGGCGGGTCGCGCCGAAGGCGACGAGCTGCGCGTGCTTGAAGTCGATCTCCGTACGGGCGCGGTGGAAGAACTCCGTGTCCCGCGGGTTGGCACCGGGCCAGCCGCCCTCGATGTAGCCGACGCCGAAGTCGTCCAGGTGCCGGGCGATGGTCAACTTGTCCGCGACGGTGAGGCTGATGCCCTCACGCTGGGCGCCGTCGCGCAGCGTGGTGTCGAAGACATGGAAACTGTCGTCCCCCGTTGCGGGGGCTGCTGCGTCCGTCATGACTGTTATGACTCCTGTCGGGATCTCGGTCTCCTGGGATCCCCCATGCCGAAGGCCAGGGGAGACCGGTGCCACCGTCCCCGGTGATCCTTGCGCTCCGTGTCCGGCGTGGGTGGGGCCGGGAAACGAAAAAACCTCTCGCGGGTGCGAGAGGTCTGCGCGCGGGTCTTAGGACACGGTGTCCGCCGCCGCGGGTCTGATGCGGTCGGGCGGTCACTGCGGACCGGCGCGCCTGCTGCCAATAATCATCATGGCGAACGAGAGCACGGGGGCAGTTTGGCACAAATCTGCCCCCGCGCACGCCACCGTCTCAGAATGCGGGCTGCGAGCCGTGGCCCGCGGGTCCGCGGGTCCGCGGCCGCGTGAAGCGCGTCGCCGGCCTCTCAGCCGAGTCGGTGCATCCAGCCGTGGGTGTCCGGGGCGGCGCCGGTCTGGATGTCCAGCAGGGCCCCGCGCAGCTTCATGGTGACCGGGCCGGGCTCGCCGTCGCCGACGGTCCAGCTCGCGCGGGCCGACTTCACGGAGCCGACGGGGGTGATGACCGCGGCGGTGCCGCAGGCGAAGACCTCGGTCAGCGAGCCGTCCGCGTTGCCCGAGCGCCACTCCTCGACCGAGATCCGGCCCTCGGAGACCTGATAGCCCAGGTCCTCGGCGATCCGGAGCAGCGAGGCCCGGGTGATGCCGGGGAGCAGCGAGCCGGACAGCTCGGGGGTGACGATGCGGCGCTGCTCGCCCTCCCCGTCGTGGACGAAGTACAGGTTCATGCCGCCCATCTCCTCGATCCAGCGGCGCTCGATCGCGTCCAGCCAGACCACCTGGTCACAGCCCTGCCCGGCGGCCTGGGCCTGGGCGACCAGGGAGGCGGCGTAGTTCCCGCCGGCCTTCGCAGCGCCGGTGCCGCCGGGAGCGGCCCGGACGTACTCCTCGGAGAGCCACACGGAGACGGGCTTCACCCCGCCGGGGAAATACGCGCCGGCGGGCGAGGCGATGATCATGAAGAGGTACTCGTTGGCCGGCCGCACCCCCAGGCCGACCTCGGTGGCGAACATGAACGGCCGCAGGTAGAGCGACTGCTCGCCCTGGCTCGGCACCCATGCCCGGTCCTGGGTGATCAGCGCGTCGCACGCCTCGATGAAGGTCTCGACCGGCAGCTCGGGCATGGCGAGCCGGCGGGCGGACGTCTGGAAGCGCGCGGCGTTGGCCTCGGGACGGAAGGTCGCCACCGAGCCGTCCGGCTGCCGGTACGCCTTCAGGCCTTCGAAGATCGTCTGCGCGTAGTGCAGCGTCATGTTGGCCGGGTCGATCGAGAGCGGCGCGTACGGCACCAGTTGGGCGTCGTGCCAGCCGCGGCCCTCCGTCCACCTGATCGTCACCATGTTGTCGGTGAAGTGACGGCCGAATCCGGGATTGGCCAGGATCGCTTCGCGTTCCGCGTCGGACAGCGGGTGCGAAGAGGGCTTGAGCTCGATCGTGGGCGTCGTCATGTCTGCTGTGTCCTTCACCTGAGGTCGTGGCGGGCCGCACGCTTCGCCCTCCGGCGTTGCTCGGACGTCCGAGTTTCCTCGTGCGATGCGGTCACTTGTCCGATTATCGCGAATCGTGCCACGGAGAGGAAAACCTTCGCCCGGGCGGCCGGCGGTGCGGTACGGCCCGGGGTCGATGGTCCCACTCCGGCGGCGCGGTTGTCAGCGCCTCGGGCCCCCGTCGCGGCGCATGTCTCCGGCCGGCCGTGCGGCAGCGGGCCGGGACGGGGCAGCAGAGACGGGCCGGGGGCTG
>DOWQ01000225.1 GCA_003519485.1 Streptomyces sp.
CCCACGGACCGGCCCGTCCCCTTGTCCGGGGCCGGGGACGGGGCCGGACGTCGCAGCCCCGAACAGGGCCCCGCTCGTAGCCCGGCCGGAGTCCCAGTCCGGAGCCGGAGTCCGGGCCGGAACCGCCCCCCGAACCGCAGCCAGGCCCGAACCGCAGCCCGTAGCCCGGCCGCAGCTCGCCCCGCTCCGTAGCCCCTCAGCCCGCGTAGTAGCCCCTCAGCCCCGTAGCGCCCAGATGTTGACGCCGGGCGTGGTCGTCGCGAAGGTGTCGATCTCCGCCAGTTCCGCGTCCGTGAGCCGGGGCGCGCCGAGGGCGGCGACGTTCGCCTCCAGCTGGCGGACGCTGGACGCGCCGGTCAGCGCGGAGGTCATCCGCTCGTCCCGCAGCACCCACGTCAGGGCCAGCTGCGCCAGCGACTGGCCGCGCCGCTGGGCGATCTCGTTGAGCCCGCGCAGCCGCCGTACGACGTCCTCCGTGAGCAGCGCCGGGTCCAGCGACTTGCCCTGCGAGGCGCGCGAGCCCTCCGGGATGCCGCCCAGGTACTTGTCGGTGAGCAGCCCCTGCGCGAGCGGCGCGAAGGAGATGCAGCCCATGCCCTCCGCCTCCAGGGTGTCCAGCAGCCCGTCGTCCTCGGTCCAGCGGTTGATCATGGAGTAGGACGGCTGGTGGATGAGCGCGGGGACGCCCATCCCGCGCAGCAGCCGGGCGGCCTCCCGGGTCTGCTCGGCGTTGTACGAGGAGACGCCGGCGTAGAGAGCCTTGCCCTGCTGGACGGCGGACGCGAGGGCGCCCATCGTCTCCTCCAGCGGGGTGGCCGGGTCGAAGCGGTGCGAGTAGAAGATGTCGACGTGGTCGACGCCCATGCGCCGGAGCGAGGCGTCGAGCGAGGACAGCAGGTACTTGCGGGACCCCCACTCGCCGTACGGCCCGGGGTGCATCAGATAGCCGGCCTTGGTGGACAGGACGATCTCGTCCCGGTACGGGCGGAAGTCCTGCGCGAAGATCTTGCCGAAGTTCAGTTCGGCGGAGCCGGCCGGCGGCCCGTAGTTGTTCGCCAGGTCGAAGTGCGTCACGCCCAGGTCGAAGGCGCGGCGGAGGATCGCGCGCTGGGACTCCAGGCCCCGGTCGTCGCCGAAGTTGTGCCACAGCCCGAGCGAGATCCCGGGGAGCTTGAGTCCGCTGCGGCCCGTACGCCGGTACGCCATCGCGTCGTACCGCTCGTCGGCGGCGCGGTAGGGAGAAGTGTTTGTCACAGGTTCTTGCCTATCACGCCGCCCGACGCCCTCCGGTTCGTCCGCCGGGCGGTGAGCGCAGTAGTCTGCTGGCTTGGTGCTGGCACTGCTCGGAGGGGCTGGAATAGGCGATGCTGCGTAACGCCGGGGGTCAAAGCGAGAACGAGCGGCATCGCCGCGGACCCTACGCGGCAGTGCGCGAACTCGTGTATGGCCTCTATGCCCGCAGAGTCGAGCGCCGCCTCGATACGAGCCAGTCGCCCAAGCACATCGGCGTCATCCTCGACGGCAACCGCCGCTGGGCCCGTGCCTCCGGCGGCACCGCCGAGGAGGGCCACCGGGCCGGCGCGGGGAAGATCAGTGAGCTGCTGGGCTGGTGCTCCGAGACGGACGTCAAGGTCGTCACGCTGTGGCTGCTCTCGACGGACAACTTCGACCGCCCGGAGTCGGAGCTCGTGCCGCTGCTCGGGATCATCGAGGGCGCGGTGCGCGACCTGGCCTCCGACGGCCGCTGGCGCGTGCACCACGTGGGCACGAAGGACCTGCTGCCCGCCGGCACCCAGACCGTGCTGAAGGAGGCCGAGGAGGCCACCGCAGGCATCGACGGGATACTGGTCAACGTCGCCGTGGGCTACGGCGGCCGGCAGGAGATCACGGACGCGGTCCGCTCGCTGCTCGCCGAACAGGCCGAGCGCGGCACCTCGATCGCGGAGATGGCCGAAAAGCTCGAGGTCGAACACATCTCCGAGCACCTCTACACGCGCGGCCAGCCCGACCCGGACCTGGTGATCCGCACGAGCGGCGAGCAGCGGCTGTCGGGCTTCATGCTCTGGCAGAGCGCGCACTCCGAGTACTACTTCTGCGAAGTCTTCTGGCCGGCCTTCCGCAAGGTGGACTTCCTGCGGGCCCTGCGCGACTACGCGGCCCGCAACCGGCGCTACGGCGGCTAGCAGCCCCCGGCACGGCCCTTCACCGGTCCCGGCGCAGGCGCTCGGCGCCGGCTCCGCGACGGTTCCTCAGGGGCTCCGCGAGGGCTCCGCCACGGCTCCGCGCGAGCCGTAACGGCGGCTTCACCAGGGACATCCACGGGCGCGTACCGGAACCGTTAACCCGCTCGTCGCCCGCCACGGGGCATGGGCCCGCTCGTTCGAGGGAATATCCCTTCCAGGTCGGCATCCGGACCTCGGGTGCCGAACGCAGCGGGCGGCATGGGGCCGCCCGCCCGGGAGGCCCTTTGCACACGGACGACCGCGCGGAACGACCGGCCGACGCCGGGTTTCGCGGACGGGCGGCTGGAAGGGCCGGTCTCCGGCCCGCGCAGCGAGGCCAGGATCCGGTCCCATCCCCCGCGACGCCGTCGCACCCCGACCTCTTCCGAGGGGGTTCGTCCACCCGTGGTGACCAGCACAAAGCGCCGCGCGCTCGACCGGCGCACCTATGTCATCGACACCAGTGTCCTGTTGGCCGACCCGTCGGCCATGGCCCGTTTCGACGAGCACGAAGTGGTGCTCCCCGTGGTCGTGGTGACGGAATTGGAGGCCAAGCGGCACCACCCCGAACTCGGCTACTTCGCCCGGCAGGCACTACGCCTGCTGGACGAGTACCGGGTGCGGTTCGGCCGCCTGGACGCGCCCATCCCGATCGGAGATCTCGGCGGGACGCTCAGGGTCGAGCTGAACCACTCCGACCCCTCGGTGCTGCCGCCGTCCTTCCTCAGCCCCGGAGGCCATCTCGGCGACAACGACACCCGCATCCTGGCGGTGGCCAGAAATCTCCAGGCGGAGGGGTACGACGTCACCGTCGTCTCCAAGGATCTGCCGCTGCGGATCAAGGCGTCGTCCGTCGGCCTGCTGGCGGAGGAGTACCGCGCCGAACTCGCCATCACCGACTCCGGCTGGACGGGCATGTCGGAGCTGGCGGTCACCCCGGAGGAGGTGGACGATCTCTTCGCGTCCGAGAGCGTGGACATGGCGGACGCGTGCGAATTGCCCGTGCACACCGGTCTCGTACTGCAGTCCGAGCGTGGCAAGGCGCTCGGACGGGTCACGGCCGACGGCCGGGTCCGGCTGGTGCGCGGCGACCGGGAGGCGTTCGGCATCCACGGCCGGAGCGCGGAGCAGCGCATCGCGCTCGATCTGCTGCTCGACCAGGAGATCGGGATCGTCTCGATGGGCGGCCGGGCCGGCACCGGCAAGTCGGCGCTGGCCCTGTGCGCGGGGCTGGAGGCGGTGCTGGAGCGCGGCCAGCACCGCAAGGTGATGGTGTTCCGGCCGCTGTACGCCGTGGGCGGGCAGGACCTGGGCTATCTGCCGGGCACCGAGGCGGAGAAGATGGGCCCGTGGGCCCAGGCGGTCTTCGACACGCTCTCGGCGGTGACGTCCAAGGAAGTGATCGAGGAGATCGTGGGCCGCGGCATGCTGGAAGTGCTGCCGCTGACCCACATCCGCGGCCGATCGCTGCACGACGCGTTCGTGATCGTCGACGAGGCGCAGTCCCTGGAGCGCAATGTGCTGCTCACGGTGCTGTCCCGGATCGGCGCCAACTCGCGCGTGGTGCTCACCCATGACGTCGCCCAGCGCGACAATCTCCGGGTCGGCCGGTACGACGGAGTGGTGGCGGTCGTTGAGAAGCTGAAGGGCCACCCACTGTTCGCACACGTGACTCTCACCCGCTCGGAACGTTCACCGATTGCTGCCCTGGTGACCGAAATGCTGGAGGAGGGCCACATTTGATCCGCCTTCAGAGGTGATCGGCGGTTCGTGACATGGTGCCGCGCGGAGGGCGTAGGAGCTTAGCCGCGCGGCACCGGCATGCGCTCCTTTTTCGCTGAAACTCGCGGGACGAAAGGGATGTGAGCTTTCCCACGCAACGGAGAATTGCCTCGACGCGTCGGCTTCCGGCAGGGTGTGGTTCCTGTCAGGCCCCGTGTACGGCAACACGAGCATCGCCAGCGATGCGGAACACCAAGAACTGAACAGCGTCGCCGTATGCCGCCCGAGTTTCACGCGTGACTCCCGCAAGGAGGACGCACCGGGCCCGTGCCTCCCGTGACCAGTCGGCCCCGTTCCACGGGCCGGAACAAGGGGAGGACAGTGCCAGGGGCACGATTGCGTCCGCGAGGTCACCTAAGCGGACGACGCTGGAAGGAAACCGTGTGAGCCGGATCTCGGTCCGGGGATTCGCCGTGGCGTCCGCCACCGCGGTCACCACCGTCGGCGCTGTCGTCGGTGTGGCCTCGGGCAGCACTCCGGGTTCGGCCGAACCGGTCGAGGCCACTGCTGCCGACGCGACGCTCCTCGCAGACATATCCGCCGGGAACCAAACCCAGGCGCAGACCGCGTCGCTGACGCAGCAGGCGGACGCCCAGTCCACCGCTGCCGATGTGGCGGCGAAGAAGTCGGCCGAGGAAGCGGCCCGCAAGCAGGCGGCGAAGGACGCGGCAGCCAAGAAGGCGGCCGAGAAGAAGGCNNGCCGAGGCGAAGGCCGAGGCGGAGCGCGAAGCCAAGCTGGCCGCGAGCCGCTCGGAGGAGCGTGCCGACGCGGGCGACTTCGGTGTCCAGAGCTCTTACAGCATCGCCGAGGTCCAGGCGATGGCACGGCAGATGATTCCGGGCGACCAGTACCAGTGTTTCAGCAACATCGTGGATCGCGAGAGCGGCTGGAACTACAAGGCCACCAACCCGTCCTCGGGTGCCTACGGCCTGGTGCAGGCGCTGCCCGCCTCCAAGATGTCGTCAGCCGGTTCCGACTGGCGGACAAATCCGGCCACTCAGATCAAGTGGGGCCTGAACTACATGAACGATCGCTACGACAGCCCATGTGGCGCGTGGGAGTTCTGGCAGGCCAACAACTGGTACTGAGCCGACCGGCACAGCACTTGGCGAAGCCCCCGACCGCAACCGCGGTCGGGGGCTTCGCGCGTGTAACGTCGTTCCGACGACGTCGGGGGAACGGGGTAAGGGAAGTGATATGTCCAGACTGCCGGATTGGCTCGGGGGTATTGGCTCCAGGCTGACGAGACTCGCCGCCGGCCTGGAGGAGCGGCGCCGGGCCCAGGCGGCCGCGGCCGCCGCGGAGGGCCACGAAGCTCACGCCGACCACGGAAACCACGCAGCCCACGCAGCCCACGCAGACCACGGGGGTCACGGAGGCAACTCCGGGGGCAGCACGGGCCGTACGGGCGCCGAGGACGGCCGGGTGCCGCTGCCACCCTCCTACGCCCCCGCGGTGGCGGGCCGCCCCGACCCGGTGGCCTCCGTCCCGTGGGGGGTGCGGGTGGCGGCCGAGGTGGGCTGGCGGCTGCTGGTCCTCGCGGGCACGCTCTGGGTGCTGATGCGGGTCATCAGCTCCGTACGGCTGCTGGTACTGTCCTTCGTCGTGGCGCTGCTGATCACCGCGCTGCTGCAGCCGACCGTCGCCCGGCTGCGGAAGATGGGCATGCCGCGCGGCGCGGCGACGGCCCTCACCTTCATCACCGGCTTCGTCGTCATGGGCCTGGTGGGCTGGTTCGTGGCCTGGCAGGTCATGGAGAACCTGGACAACCTCTCGGGCCGGGTCCAGGACGGCATCCAGGAGCTGGAGCGCTGGCTGCTCAGCAGCCCGTTCCACGTCACCGAGCAGCAGATCAATGACATCGCCAGGAACCTGAGCGACGCGGTCAGTACGAACACCGAGTCGATCACCTCCGCCGGCCTCGAGGGCGTCACCGTCGTCATAGAGGTGCTGACGGGGATGCTGCTGGCGATGTTCTCGACCCTCTTCCTGCTCTACGACGGCCCGCGGATCTGGAAGTGGCTGCTGAAGCTCGTCCCGCTCCAGGCGCGGGCGGGCGTCGCGGGGGCGGGTCCGCGTGCCTGGGACACGCTGACGGCGTATGTGCGCGGCACGGTGATCGTGGCCATGATCGACGCCATCTTCATCGGCCTCGGGCTCTACTTCCTCGATGTGCCGATGGCGGTGCCGCTGGCCGTCATCATCTTCCTCGGTTCTTTCGTGCCCCTGGTGGGCGCGGTGGCGTCCGGGGCGCTGGCGGTCATCGTGGCCGTCGTGACCAACGGCGTGTTCTCGGCGCTGATGGTGCTGGCGGTCGTGCTGGCGGTCCAGCAGATCGAGGGCCACATCCTGCAGCCGTTCATCCTGGGCCGCGCGGTCCGGGTGCATCCGCTGGCCGTGGTGCTGGCGGTCGCGGGCGGTTCGCTGATCGCGGGAATCGGCGGCGCGATCGTGGCGGTGCCGCTGGTGGCCGTCACGAACACGGTCGTCGGTTATCTCTACGCGCACTCGCAACGGACGGCGTTCCGGGCGGCCGTGCCGTCGCACGGCGCGACGGCGCTGCCGGCGGGGCCGGTGGGGCCTGCGGGACCGGAGGGGCCGACCGAGCAGGCGACCGGCCCGGAGGCGCC
>DOWQ01000226.1 GCA_003519485.1 Streptomyces sp.
GTGCCCCGGCCGCGCGAGATCTGGTGGGCGGAGGTCCCGTACGAGGACGGCCCCGGATCGAAGGACCGGCCGTGCCTGGTGCTCTCGGTGCGCGGGGACACGGCACGGGTCGCCAAGATCACGAGCAAGCACCACGAGGAGCGGCCGGGGATCGTCGCGCTGCCGCCGGGCGCGGTGGGCGACCCGCAGGGCCGTACGAGCTACCTGGAGACGGAGGAGCTGCGGGATGTGCCGGTGACCGGCTTCCGGCGCCGGGTGGGCGAGCTGGACCGGGCGATATGGGCCAGGGTCCGCCCCCTCACGCGCTGACCGATCACCGCCGGGCGGCCGGCCGACCCGCCGCTGACGGTCGGGCACCGGCGTTGCGCCGGGCGGGCCGGGCTTCGCGCACCACGGGCGCCGGGGCGGCTCCGTACCCCCCTCGGGAGCGAGGCGGGGTACGGCGCCGGGTGACGCTAGGCCCAGAGCTGGCCGTGCAGGGCTTCCACTGCCGCTTCGGTGGACTCCGCGGTGTAGATGCCCGTCGAGAGGTACTTCCAGCCGCCGTCGGCGACGACGAAGGCGATGTCGGCGGTCTCGCCCGCCTTGGCCGCCTTGCGGCCGATGCCGATCGCCGCGTGCAGCGCCGCGCCGGTCGATACGCCCGCGAAGATGCCCTCCTGCTGGAGGAGCTCGCGGGTACGGGCGACCGCGTCGTGCGAGCCGACCGAGAAGCGGGTGGTGAGCACGGACTCGTCGTACAGCTCGGGGACGAATCCCTCGTCGAGGTTGCGCAGGCCGTAGACCAGGTCGTCGTAGCGCGGCTCGGCCGCGACGATCTTCACGTCCGGCTTCTGCTCGCGCAGGTAACGGCCGACGCCCATCAGGGTGCCGGTGGTGCCGAGGCCCGCGACGAAGTGCGTGATCGAGGGCAGGTCGGCGTAGATCTCCGGGCCGGTGCCGGCGTAGTGCGCGCCGGCGTTGTCCGGGTTGCCGTACTGGTAGAGCATCACCCAGTCCGGGTGCTCGGCGGAGATCTCCTTGGCGACGCGGACGGCGGTGTTGGAGCCGCCCGCGGCCGGCGAGGAGATGATCTCCGCGCCCCACATGGTGAGCAGCTCACGGCGCTCGGAGGAGGTGTTCTCCGGCATCACGCAGACGATCCGGTAGCCCTTGAGCCGGGCGGCCATGGCGAGCGAGATGCCGGTGTTGCCGGAGGTCGGCTCCAGGATGGTGCAGCCTGGGGTGAGCCGGCCGTCCTTCTCCGCCTGCTCGACCATGTGCAGGGCCGGGCGGTCCTTGACGGAGCCGGTGGGATTGCGGTCCTCGAGCTTCGCCCAGAGGCGTACGCCGGGCGCGGGCGAGAGCCGCGGCAGGCCCACCAGCGGAGTGTTGCCGACCACGGACAGCGGACTGTCGTACCGCATCAGCTCATGCCGCCCGCGACGGCGGGGAGGATCGTGACGCTGTCGCCGTCGGACAGCGGGGTCTTGATGCCGTCCAGGAAGCGGACATCCTCGTCGTTGAGATAGACGTTGATGAAGCGGCGCAGCTCGCCGCCGTCGAGCAGCCGCTCGCCGATGCCGTTGTGCTGGGTGTCGAGGTCGGCGAAGAGCTCCTCGAGGGTGCCGCCGCTGCCCTCGACCGACTTCTGGCCGTCGGTGTAGGTGCGGAGGATGGTCGGGATGCGGACCTGGATGGCCATGGGCGAGGTGCTCCTGTCGGGAGGTGGTCTGGGTGCGCGGCGGGGTGAGGGCTCGGCCGGTCCGCTGTCGTACGGGGGCCGCTCAGCGCGGACAGATGGCGCCGGCGACGCGGCACAGGTCGACGTGCAACCGCGCCACGAGCAGCGCGCCCGGGGTCTTGTCGCTCACGTCGTGGACAACCATGGGGTCATCGTATCGATTCCCTGTCCGGGGCCCGGAATCGTGTCTCACGGGCCGGACAGGATGTCCGGATCCGCGTCTCAGGGGCCGGACACAGCGAAGGCGTCTGCTCAGACGACCTTTACTTCCTCCTCGGTGATCTCGCCCTCCACGATGCGGAAGGAGCGGAACTCCACCGGTCCCTCGCCGTTGCCGCACTCGGCGGTGGAGACCAGGACGTAGTGCGCGCCGGGCTCGTTGGCGTAGGTGACGTCCGTACGGGAGGGGTACGCCTCGGTCGCGGTGTGCGAGTGGTAGACGATGACGGGCTCCTCGTCCCGGTCGTCCATCTCCCGGTAGAGCTTGAGGAGATCCGTCGAGTCGAACTCGTAGAACGTGGGCGACCGGGCCGCGTTGAGCATCGGGATGAAGCGCTCGGGGCTGCCGGAGCCGGCCGGGCCGGCGACGACTCCGCACGCCTCGTCGGGGTGGTCGGCGCGGGCGTGCGCCACGATCCGGTCGCGGAGGTCCTGGGTGAGGGTCAGCATGGGATCAGGATATGGGGGGCGCCCGGCGCTGTTCGGGGGTGGTGGCGGAGGGGTGCGGGCGGGCAGCCGGACGGCCCCCGGAGGCGGGCTCCGGAGGCCGTCGTCTTCCCATGGCCGTCGCTGTGCTGCGCGACCTGCGCTGAGGTCATGGTGTTGCGCCTTTCTCCACACCCGATCCGGTCCGTGTCCGGATCGGGTTCCGATCCCCCAGATGGCTGGAACTGCACGCCGGCAGATCCGCCGGCTCGCGCCATGCGGGACTGGGGTGGTGTCCCGGCAGACGACCGTGACGGTTTATCACGCACAGCCGGGACGGAAAGTGGCCCGCGCCACAGTACAAAACCGGACAGGGCCCACCCATGCCGGGATCCACCGCTGACCGGTTGTATGATCGTTACGCGGATTTGGGCAACCATTGAAGGAAATTTACGGAAATGCTCGTGGAAATCCTCAGGGGAGCAGCGTCTCGACCAGGGTTTCCTGGAGCCCGCCGAGCCACAGGTACGCCATGACCATCGGCTTGCGGGTGTCGGAGTCGGGCAGCCGGTAGAGCTCGCCCTCGTCCTCCGTCACCTCCAGCCGGGCCCCGATGGCCAGCCGGAGGTCATTGAGGGCGCCGAGCCACTGCCTGGCGACGTCCGGGGCCAGCTGGAGGACGGCGGCCTCGTCACCGGCCACGGTGAGCGCGTCGAGGGAGCGGACGACGGCGAGGGCGTCGTCGCGCTTGCGGCTCCGCAGCTCGGTCTCGGTGTAGCGGCGGAACTCGGCGGAGTGGGCGCGGGCCTCGTCCT
Source organism: Streptomyces sp. (assembly GCA_003519485.1). GTDB lineage: Bacteria > Actinomycetota > Actinomycetes > Streptomycetales > Streptomycetaceae > Streptomyces. Next base: position 3,184 of record DOWQ01000226.1, read on the forward strand.
CCTCGTCGGCGCCGAGCTTGCGGTCCGGACCGCCGTACGCGTCCGGGAAGAGCCGGGCGAGCGCGGGGTCGGAGGGCGGCTCGGTCGGGCCGTCGGCGAACAGCGCGTCCAGCGGGTCGTCACCGGGGGCGGCCTCGTCCCCCGGGCCGACGAGCTCCAGGAGCTGCACGGCGAGGCTGCGCAGAATGGAGATCTCGACCTCGTCGAGCGCGACGGCGGCCCCGCCGCCCGGTACGGCTTCGAAACGGCCCGGCATCAGCGGTCCTGCGTGAGGGTCGCCCAGAGGCCGTAGCCGTGCATGGCCTGTACGTCGCGTTCCATCTCCTCGCGGCTGCCGCTGGAGACGATGGCGCGGCCCTTGTGGTGGACGTCGAGCATCAGTTTGTTGGCCTTGTCCTTCGAATAGCCGAAGTACGCCTGGAAAACGTAGGTCACATAGCTCATGAGGTTGACCGGGTCGTTGTGCACGACCGTCACCCAGGGCACATCCGGTTCGGGCACCTCCGACGGGGCCTCGCTCGACTCGGTCCGCTCGATCTCGATGGGTGCGACGCTCACGCGTCCCATGCTGCCACCAGCGGGGGCGCAGCGCACAAACGGGGCCTCACCGGCGGTGATCCGGCGCTCCGCGATTACAAATCGTCAAAGTGACGAAATGGGGTTAGCATCGATGCCATGAACACTGCGGATCTGGGGCTGCCGGTGGCCGTGCCGTCGACTGCGCTCTTCACCGACCACTACGAGCTGACGATGCTGCAGGCCGCGCTGCGGGCGGGCACCGCCGACCGCCGCTCGGTCTTCGAGGTCTTCACCCGCCGGCTGCCGGAGGGCCGCCGCTACGGCGTCGTCGGAGGCACCGGACGGGTCCTCGACGCCGTCGAGAACTTCCGCTTCGGCGAGAACGAGCTCGGCTTCCTGCGGGACCAGCAGGTCGTCGACGGGCCGACCCTGGACTGGCTGGCGGACTTCCGCTTCCGCGGCGACATCCGCGGCTATCCCGAGGGCGAGGTCTACTTCCCCGGCTCGCCGATCCTCCGTGTCGAGGGCAGCTTCGCCGAGGCGGTGCTGCTGGAGACGGTGATCCTGTCGATCCTCAACCACGACTCGGCCGTGGCCGCCGCCGCGTCCCGGATGTCCGTGGCCGCCGGGTCCCGCCCGCTGATGGAGATGGGCGCGCGCCGCACCCACGAGCTGGCGGCCGTGGCCGCGTCCCGCGCCGCGTACGTCGGCGGTTTCTCCTCGACCTCCGAGCTGGCCGCCGGCTTCCGCTACGGCATTCCGACGATCGGCACCAGCGCGCACTCCTTCACCCTGCTGCACGACAGCGAGCGGGACGCCTTCACCGCCCAGGTCGACTCGCTCGGCCGGGGCACGACGCTGCTGGTGGACACCTACGACGTGAGCGAGGCCGTAGCGCTGGCCGTCGAGGTCGCCGGGCCGGAGCTGGGGGCCGTCCGGATCGACTCCGGCGACCTGCTGCTGATGGCCCACCGGGTGCGGCAGCAGCTCGACGAGCTGGGCGCCGCGGACACCCGGATCATCGTGACCAGCGACCTGGACGAGTACGCGATCGCCTCGCTGGCCGCCGCGCCGGTCGACGCGTACGGAGTGGGCACCCAGCTGGTCACCGGCAGCGGGCACCCCACCTGCTCGATGGTCTACAAGCTGGTCGCGCGCGCCACCTCCGCGGACCCCTCCGCGCCGCTGCACGCGGTGGCGAAGAAGTCCCTCGGCGGGAAGACGTCGATCGGCGGCCGGAAGTGGGCGGCGCGCAGGCCGGACGCGAACGGCGTGCCGGAGGCCGAGGTCGTCGGGACCGGACCGGTCCCGCCTGAGCTCGCGGACCGGCAGCTCCAGGTGGACCTGGTGCGCGGCGGCCGGGTGGTGGGCCGGGAGCCGCTCGACGTGGTGCGGGAGCGGCACATCGCCGCGCGCGCCCGGCTGCCGCTGTCGGCCATGCAGCTCAGCCGCGGGGACACCGTGCTGCCCACCCAATACGTGTAGCGCTACGGGACGGGGGTACGGCCAAGGTGCGCGTGGTGTCCGGGTACGCGGTGTTCCGCGCGCGTTGTTCCGGGGGCGGTGTTCCGGGGGCGGTGTTCCGCGCGCGTTGTTCCGAGGGCGGTGTCCGGGGCGGGTTTTCCGGGGCG
>DOWQ01000473.1 GCA_003519485.1 Streptomyces sp.
GGCAGCTCCTCGGCGCGTGCCTCGGTCCCTCGGCGCGGCGCGGCGGATCGCATGCGTCCCGGGTGCCGGACGGCCCGCGCGACGCGGGCTCGGACGCGGGCTCCGGTGACTGCCGTACGGCCGGGTCCGCAGGGTAGTCTCGTCGCGATATGAGCAGCGAGTCCTCTCCCCAGAGCCCTGTACCCGCCCCCGCCGGCGGCCCGGCCGCCGCCCGCCGGAACGGGCGGAAGCCGCGCGTCGCCGTCGTGTTCGGCGGCCGCAGTTCGGAACACGCCATCTCGGTGGTCACCGCGGGCGCCGTGCTGCGCGCCATCGACCGCACCAAGTACGAGGTGCTGCCGATCGGGATCACCACGGACGGCCGTTGGGCGCTGACCGCCGACGATCCGGAACGAATGGCGATCGCGGACCGCGTCCTNNCCGCCGAGGGCGGCGTGCTGCTGCCGGTCGACCCTGCCGGCCGCGAGGTCGTCTACACCGAGCCGGGGCAGGTGCCCAAGTCGCTCGGCGAGGTCGACGTCGTCTTCCCGGTACTGCACGGCCCGTACGGCGAGGACGGCACCCTGCAGGGGCTGCTGGAGCTGTCCGGGGTGCCGTACGTCGGCGCCGGGGTGCTCGCGTCCGCCGTCGGCATGGACAAGGAGTACATGAAGCGGGTGTTCGCCTCCTTCGGACTGCCGGTCGGCCCGTACGAGGTGATCCGGCCCCGCGAGTGGGAGCGTGACGCCGCCGCGGCCCGCCGGAAGATCATCGACTTCGCCGGTGAGCAGGGCTGGCCGGTGTTCATCAAGCCCGCGCGCGCGGGCTCCTCCATGGGCATCACCAAAGTCGGCGGTCCGGAGGAACTGGACGAGGCGGTGGCCGAGGCTCGCCGGCACGACCCCAAGATCCTGGTCGAATCGCTGCTGCGGGGCCGGGAGATCGAGTGCGGCGTACTGGAGTTCGAGGACGGCCCGCGGGCCAGCGTCCCCGCCGAGATCCCGCCGGTCACCTCCCACGGCTTCTACGACTTCGAGGCCAAGTACATCGACTCGGCCACCGGTCTGGTGCCCGCGCCGCTCACCCCGGCGGAGACGGCGCGGGTGCAGGAGCTGGCCGTGCTGGCCTTCGACGCGGCGTCCTGCGAAGGGCTGGTCCGCGCCGACTTCTTCCTGCTGGACAACGGCGAATTCGTGATCAACGAAATCAATACGATGCCGGGCTTCACGCCGATCTCCATGTACCCGCGGATGTGGCGGGAGAGCGGTGTGAGCTATCCGGAGCTGGTGGACCTGCTGGTCGAGGCCGCCCTGCGGCGGCCGACCGGGCTGCGCTGAGCGGCGGCACGGGGCTGAGCGGGGGCGGGCGTCCGAGCGGGGGAAGGAGCCCCGGCCGGGCCGGCGGTACGGGGCGGCTCCGCGGGCCCGGCTGCACCGGGCCTCGGTCAGAGCTCGTTGGGGATGGTGCCCTTGACGGCCTTCGCCAGGTCGGTGAGCGGATTGACCTCGGGCTCGTACTTCCGGGGGACGGTGACCTCGACGTACGCCTTGCGGAGGGTGGTCGTGAAGCGGTATCCGTCCTCCAGCTCCTCGGGGAGCCACAGCACGCCGTTCACCTCGACGCCCTCCGCCGTGGGGTTGTAATGGTCGCTCCCCGGCGTGAGGATCTCCGGCCGCGGCACCCCGCAGCGCAGCTGCACGGCGGGGTCGCCCCAGTCGGCGGCGAACTCCGAGGCGGGCTCGCTCTCGTTGCGGTCCAGCCCGTCGACCTGCCGCGGCAGGTCGTCCTGCAGCGCCCGGCACAGCTCCGCGGCCTTCTGCGGCGGTTGCGGAACCGGCCGGGTGGCGTCGGCCGACGAGGTGCAGCCGGCCAGGGCGAGCAGGGCTGCTGCGGCGGGCAGAAGGGCAAAGCGGCGGGCGAAGGGGCTCACCGGGTCGAGGATACCCGGCCCGGCCGGCTCCCCGACCGGCCCCCCGCAGCGTCAGAGATGGACGACAGGGCAGGTCAGGGTGCGCGTGATGCCGTCCACCTGCTGGACTTTGGCGACCACCAGGCGCCCGAGGTCGTCAACGGTGTCGGCCTGCGCGCGGACGATCACGTCGTACGGACCGGTCACGTCCTCGGCCTGGATCACTCCCGGGATTTCGGCGATGAGCTCGGCAACGGCCGAAGCCTTGCCGACCTCGGTCTGGATCAGGATGTAGGCCTGTACCACGGGACCTCCGGGGCGGCTTCAAGGATCATGGGCAGAGAAGGGACGCCACGGTACCGCGCCGCCGTGCGGTGCGGGGAGACCCGCGCGGCCTGTGGCGCGCGCCGCGCGGCGGCGGGACACAACGGATCGGCGCCGCCGGCGCCGCAGCCGGCACACGAGAGCCGAGCACACCGGGTCGAGATAGGGGCACAGGGATGAAGGGCACTGTGGGGGAGTTGGGCGAGTTCGGCCTCATCAGGGAGCTGACCTCCCGGCTCACCACCACCCCGGCCGTACGGCTGGGGCCCGGCGACGACGCGGCGGTCGTCGCGGCGCCGGACCGGCGCGTCGTCGTCAGTACGGACGTACTGCTGGAGGGGCGGCACTTCCGCCGCGACTGGTCGACCGCGTACGACGTCGGCCGCAAGGGCGCGGCGCAGAACCTCGCCGACATCGCGGCGATGGGCGCGGTCCCGACCGCGCTGCTGCTCGGCCTCGTCGTGCCGGCCGAACTGCCGGTCACCTGGCCGACCGAGCTGATGGACGGCATCCGGGACGAGTGCCAGGTGGCGGGCGCGGCCGTGGTCGGCGGCGATGTCGTCCGCGGCGACACGATCACGGTTGCCATCACCGCGCTGGGCGACCTGCGCAACCGCGAGCCCGTCACCCGGTCCGGCGCGCAGCCCGGGGACGTCGTCGCGGTCACCGGCTGGCTGGGCTGGTCGGCCGCCGGGCACGCGGTGCTGTCCCGCGGCTTCCGCTCGCCGCGGGCCTTCGTCGAGGCGCACCGGCGGCCCGAACCGCCGTACCACGCGGGCCCCGCGGGCGCCGGGCTCGGCGCCACGGCGATGACCGACGTGAGCGACGGCCTGGTCGCGGACCTCGGGCACATCGCGGATGCCAGCAAGGTCCGGATCGACCTGCGGTCCGCCGCCATCGACATCCCGTCCCAGATGTCCGACATCGGGCAGGCGGTGGGCGTGGACCCGCTGCACTGGGTGCTGAACGGCGGCGAGGACCACGCCATCGTGGCGACCTTCCCGGCGGACGTGAAGCTGCCGGCCCGCTGGCGGGTGATCGGCGAGGTCGTCAACCCGTCGGCGCTGCCCCGGGTCACCGTCGACGGAGCGCCCTGGGAGAAGGCCGGCTGGGACCACTTCGGGGATGCCGGCGGCGACGAGTAGATTCGCCGGTATGCAGATACCCCCGCCGCTCGTGCTCACCGTCGCCGGATCGGATTCCGGCGGCGGCGCGGGCATCCAGGCCGACCTCAAGACGATGCTGGCGCTGGGCACCCACGGCATGAGCGTGCTCACGGCCGTCACGGCGCAGAACTCGCTGGGCGTGCAGGGCGCCTGGGAGCTGCCCGTGGAGGCCGTACGGGCGCAGTTCCGCAGCGTCGTCGACGACATCGGGGTGCACGCGGTCAAGACCGGCATGCTGGCCTCGGCCGAACTGGTCGAGACCGTCGCGGAGCTGCTCGCCGGGGTCGGCGCACCGGTGGTGGTCGACCCGGTCGGGGTCTCCAAGCACGGCGATCCGCTGCTGGCGTCGTCGGCGCTCGGCGCGGTCCGTACGAAGCTGCTGCCGGCCGCGACCGTCGCCACCCCGAACCTGGACGAGGTCGAACAGCTGACAGGGATCCGGGTGGAGCGCGAGGAGGACATGCGCCGGGCCGCCGACGCGGTCCTCGGCTTCGGCCCGCGCTGGGCCCTGATCAAGGGCGGGCATCTCGCCCCGGAGCACTCGGGGTCCGCGAGTGCTCCCGGGGGCGAGGCGGTGGATCTGCTGACGGACGGCGCCGAGGAGCACTGGCTGCGCGCCGCGCGGCTCGACAACCGGCACACCCACGGCACCGGCTGCACGCTCGCCGCGGCGATCGCGGCCGAGCTGGCGAAGGGCGCGGAGGTGCCGCGGGCCGTCGAGTCGGCGAAGGAGTATGTGACCGGCGCCATAGCGGCGGGCTTCGCGCTCGGCGGGGGCATCGGTCCGGTCGACCACGGGTGGCGCGTCCGCTGAGCCCGGGGCGGGCGGCGGTGCGGGCGGTGCACG
>DOWQ01000472.1 GCA_003519485.1 Streptomyces sp.
CCCGCGCGCCGTTCCGCCGCCCGCCCCGGCGGACAGGCCGGAGGTGGCGCCGCCGGGCAGCGGCCGTTCCCGTACGAAGGTCTCGCTGAGCGCCGCGACCCCCGCCAGGTGCTCCCCCGCCAGGTGCTGCGCGAGGTCGACGACGTGCGCGCCGAGGTCGCCGAGGGCCCCGGAGCCGGCGTGCTCGCGCTGGAGCCGCCAGACGAGCGGGAACTCCGGGTCGGTGAGCCAGTCCTGGAGGTACGTCACCCGTACGTGCCGAAGCGTGCCCAGCCGGCCGGCGGCGACCATGCGGCGGGCGAGCGCGAGCGCGGGCACCCGCCGGTAGTTGAAGCCGACCATGGCGAGCTGCCCGCGCTCCCGGGCCCGGGCGGCGGCCGCCACCATGGCCTCGGCCTCCTCGACGGTGTTGGCGAGCGGCTTCTCGCACAGCACGTGCTTGCCGGCCTCCAGCGCGGCGACGGCGATCTCGGCGTGGCTGTCCCCGGGGGTGCAGATGTCCACGAGCTGTACGTCGTCGCGGGCGATGAGAGCGCGCCAGTCGGTCTCGGCTGCCGCCCAGCCGTGCCGCCGGGCGGCGGCCCGTACGGCGACCGGGTCGCGCCCGCAGACGGCCGACATCACCGGCGTCAGTGGCAGGTCGAACACCCGGCCCGCGGTGCGCCAGCCCTGTGAGTGGGCCGCGCCCATGAAGGCGTAGCCGACCATGCCCACACCGAGGACCGGTGAGGTGTTCTCGTTGTCGCTCTCTTCCATGGGACCTCCTCGTCGTCGTCACGCTGGTCGGGGCGTGCGCCCTCCCCCCGCGGGGGCGTCAGCTGAAGCCGGTCGGCAGGTAGTCGTCGACGTTGTCCTTGGTGACGACGGCCGAGTAGAGGGTCAGCGACGCGGGGATCTCCTGCTCGGCGAGCCCGCCGACGCCCTTGCTCTGGCCGAGGGCGCGGGCGAGGTCGATGGCGGAGGCTGCCATGGTCGGCGGGTAGAGGACGGTGGCCTTCAGCACGGAGTCACCGGCCTTGATGGCGTCCATGGCGTGCTTGGAGCCGGCGCCGCCGACCATGATGAACTCGTCGCGTCCGGCCTGCTTGATGGCGCGCTCGGCGCCGACGCCCTGGTCGTCGTCGTGGTTCCACAGCGCGTCGAAGGACGACTGGGCCTGGAGGAGCTGGGCCATCTTGGCCTGGCCGGACTCGACGGTGAACTCGGCGGCCTGCCGGGCGACCTTCTCGATGTTGGGGTAGTTCTTCAGGGCGTCGTCGAAGCCCTTGCTGCGCTGCCGGGTCAGCTCCAGGTTGTCGAGCCCCGCGAGCTCCACGACCTTGGCCTTCTTCTTGCCCTTGAGCTGTTCGCCGATGTAGCGGCCGGCGTTGAGGCCCATGCCGTAGTTGTCGCCGCCGATCCAGCAGCGGTACGCCTGCTGGGAGTCGAAGACGCGGTCGAGGTTGACGACCGGGATGCCCGCCAGCATGGCCTTGAGGCCGACCTGGGTGAGGGCCTTGCCGTCGGCCGGCAGGATCACCAGGACGTCGACCTTCTTGTTGATCAGCGTCTCGATCTGGCCGATCTGCTGGGCGGTGTCGTTGGAGCCCTCGGTGGCCTCCAGGGTGACGTCCGAGTACGCCTTCGCGCGCCGGGTGGCCTGCTCGTTGATCGCGTTGAGCCAGCCGTGGTCGGCCTGCGGGCCGGCGAAGCCGATGGTGACGGCCTTGCCGGGCTTGTCGTCGGCGCCGGCCGCCGGCTCCTTCGCGCCGCCCTTGTCGTTGCTCTCGTTGCTGGTGCAGGCGGTGAGGAACGCGCCGGCGGAGACGGCGGCGGTGCCGAAGAGCAGACCTCTGCGGCTGGGTACGGATGGTGTCATGACGGGCAACCCTTCACTGGGAACGTACGCCGGGACATGGGCTCGCTGAAGCGGTCCTGGGAGCTACGAGCCGTCGGAGCGCTCGCTGCGGCGCTGGACCAGGACGGCGGCGACGATGATCGCTCCCTTGGCGATCTGCTGGACGTCGCTCTGCAGGTTGTTGAGGGCGAACAGGTTGGTGATCGTGGTGAAGACGAGGACGCCGAGCACGGAGCCGACGATGGTGCCGCGGCCGCCGCTGAGCAGGGTGCCGCCGATGATCGCCGCGGCGATGGCGTCCAGCTCGTAGAGGTTGCCGTTGGTGTTCTGGCCGGAGCCGGTGAGGACGATCAGCATGAAGGCCGCGATGCCGCAGCAGAGCCCGGACAGCAGGTAGAGCACCAGCCGCTGCCGCTTGACGTCGATGCCGGCGAGCCGGGCGGCCTCGGAGTTGCCGCCGACGGCGACGACGCGTCGGCCGAAGGTCGTACGGTTCAGCACCACCCAGCCGATGGCGGTGACGGCGGCGAAGACCAGGACCAGCGGCGGGACGCCGAGGACGTACGCGCCGGGCAGGCCCAGGTCGAGGACCGAGTCGACGGAGACCACCTGGGTCCTGCCGTCGCTGATCAGCAGGGCGAGGCCGCGCGCGGAGGCGAGCATCGCGAGGGTGGCGATGAAGGGGACCATGCTGCCGTAGGCGATGAGCACGCCGTTGACCAGGCCGCAGCCCAGGCCGACGAGCACCGTGCAGGCCAGGATGCCGCCGAAGCCGTAATCCTGGGTGGCGAGGGTCGTCGCCCACACCGAGCAGAGGGCGACGATCGCGCCGACGGACAGGTCGATGCCGCCGCCGATGATGACCAGCGTCATGCCGACCGTGACGACCCCGATGACGGACGCCTGCGTGAGCACGAGTTGGAGGTTGTTGCCGGAAAGGAACTGCTCCGGCTTGGTCATCGCGCCCACCACGACCAGCGCGGCGAGCACCCCCAGCAGGGAGAGGTTCCGCAGGTCGGCGAAGGCGGCCAGGCCGCCCATGCGGGAGAGCGGCCCGGGGGGCGGCGCCGACTTCCCGCCGGACGGCCCGGGCGGGGCGAGCGCGGCCGGCGGAGGGGGCACGGCGGGCCCCGAGGTGGCACCCGTGGTCATGACGACGGGCTCCCTTCCATGACGAGATCGAGGACACGGTGTTCGTCGAGCTCCTCGGCGGGCGCCGTGTGCACGACACGGCCCTCGCGGAGCACGAGCACCCGGTCGGCGAGTCCGAGGACTTCGGGCACTTCGCTGGAGACGAGGAGGACGGCCACGCCGTCGTCGGCGAGGCGGCGGATCAGGGCGTACAGCTCGGCGCGCGCCCCGACGTCGACGCCGCGCGTCGGCTCGTCGAGGAGCAGCACCTTGCAGCCGCGCAGCAGCCAGCGGGCCAGCACGACCTTCTGCTGGTTGCCGCCGGAGAGGGTACGGACCCGGACCGACGGGTCGTCCGGGCGCAGCGACAGCTCGCGGGTGCTGCGGTGCGCGGCGCTGCGCTCGCCGCCCCGGTCGAGCCAGCCGCCGCGGGAGAAGCGGGCGAGGGAGGACACGGAGACGTTGCGGATGACGGATTCGAGCATCAGCAGGCCCTGCGCCTTGCGTTCCTCGGGGGCGAGGCCGAGGCCGGCCCGGACGGCGGCCGGCACGCTGCCGGGGCGGAGCGGCCGGCCGTCGACGAGCACCCGGCCGGCGGTCGGCTTGCGCGCCCCGAAGACGGTCTCCAGGATCTCGGAGCGCCCGGAGCCGACGAGCCCGGCGAGGCCGACGATCTCGCCCGGGCGCAGCTCGAAGTCGACGGGCGCGAACTCACCGTCGCGCGCCAGCCCTTCGACCTTCAGCACGGGCTCCACGGCGGGTGCCCCGGGCGCGCCGGGCTGCGGCGCGGACCGCTCGGGGAAGACGTACTCGACGTTGCGGCCGGTCATCAGCGCGACGATCTCCCGGGTGGGGGTGTCGTGCGCCGGCAGCCCGCGGGCGGCGGCCCGGCCGTCCTTGAGGACGGTGACCCGGTCGCCGATCCGGCGGATCTCCTCCAGCCGGTGCGAGATGTAGACGACGGCGACGCCGTCGGCCGTGAGGTCGGCGACGGTGCGGAAGAGGTTGTCGACCTCGTCCGGGTCGAGCACGGCGGACGGCTCGTCCATCACGATGAGCCGTACGTCGTGGGACAGGGCGCGGGCCATGCTGACGATCTGCCGGCCGGCCGCGGACAGGTCGTGGACCAGGGTGTCCGGGTCGATCTCGGAGTGGCCGAGCCGGGCGAGCAGGGCGGCGGTCCGTGTACGGGCGGCGCCGGAGCGTACGAAGCCGGCGGTGGCCAGCTCGTGGCCGAGGTGGACGTTCTCGGTGACCGACAGGCCCGTCACCAGGTCGAGTTCCTGGTAGATGGTGGCGATGCCGAGCGTCATGGCGGCGGTGGGCGAGGTCAGCTGCACGGTTTTGCCGCGCCAGGTGATCTCGCCCGCGTCGGGCCGGTGGGCGCCGGCGAGGACCTTGATGAGGGTCGACTTCCCCGCGCCGTTCTGGCCGAGGAGGCAGTGCACCTCGCCGGGGAGGACGTCGAGGTCGACGCCGTCGAGGGCGCGTACGCCGGGGAAGGACTTGGTGATGCCGGTCATCGTGAGCAGCGGGCTGCCGTCCGGCGGGGCCGGTGGCTCCGGCGGTGCCGGAGCGGGATCGTGCGCGGGTGCCATGGCGGGCCTCCTCGGCGATGCGCCGGTGAGCGGGCAGGGCGACAGCCGGTGCCGCTGAGCTGAACAGGGCATGGCTGATCGCGGATCGGCGGTGCGGTGATGTGGTTCCGGTGCGGTACGGGTTCGGGTGCGGCTGCGGTGCGGCTGCGGTTCCGGTACGGGCGCGGGGTGCGCCGGGCGACGGTGCGGGGTGCGGCGCGCCGGTGGGCACTGCGGGTGCGACGCCGGTGAGCGCTGCGGGACAAGTACGGTGCCGTGGAGCGGTGTTGTGTCACCGGCTCGGCGGTGGCGGGTGGGCTCGGTGAACGGCTCCGGTGTGCCGTCCTGGTGGCGCACGTGCTGCGTACGGTCGGTGGCTGCGGTCGGGGCCTGCGGTCGGTGACTGACTGCGGTCGGGGCTCGGGCCGGGCGGATACGGACGGATCGGGTACCGGGCCGATGGGAACAGAGGGTCGGCCCGGCGGGGAACGGTCAGGCGGGTGAGAACAGGTGGTCGCTGATGAGGCGGGCCGCGCCGATGACTCCGGCCACGGGCCCGAGTTCGCCCAGCACGATGGGCAGATTGCCGGTCGCCAGGGGCAGCGACTGGCGGTAGACCTGGGTACGGATGCTGGCGAGCAGGGTGTGACCGAGGCCGGTCACCCCGCCGCCTATCACCACCAGGCCGGGGTTGAAGAAGCTGACGAGTCCGGCGATGACCTGGCCGGTCCGCTCGCCACCCTCGCGGATGAGGTCGAGCGAGGCCGGGTCGCCGGCGGCCGCCGCGGCGGCGACGTCGGCGCCGGAGAGCACGCCCGCC
>DOWQ01000541.1 GCA_003519485.1 Streptomyces sp.
AGGCGGCCTGCTCGGCGATCTCGGGGCTGCGGATCGAGCCGTGCCACACGAAGGGCGGCACGCCGTCGAGCGGCCGGGGCGTGGAGGTGAAGCCCTGGAGCGGCGTACGGAACCGGCCCTCCCAGTCCACGACGTCCTCGCGCCACAGCTCGTGCAGCAGGGCGTAGTGCTCGATGGCCAGCGGGATGCCCTGCCGGATGTCCTGGCCGAACCAGGGGTAGACCGGCCCGGTGTTGCCGCGTCCCATCATCACGTCCACCCGGCCGTCGGCCAGGTGCTGGAGCATCGCGAAGTCCTCGGCGATCTTCACCGGNNTCGAGGCCCACTTCCTCGGCCTTGAGCGCGATGGCGACCATCGACTTGATCCGCTCGTGCTCGGTCGGCGTGCGGCCATTGGTGGGGTCGGTGGTGACGTCACCGACCGTGAAGATCCCGAACTGCATCGTGTCCACCCTCCATATAGTTTCAGATTCAACTATATAGGGAACGCCGGACCGGGCAGGCCCTATTCCTGTCTCCCGACCTCCTCGACGGCCCTTTCGACGGCCCCCTCGGGCGACCTCTCGGCAGACCCGCTCAGAGCAGGTCGGTGTCGTGGCCGCCGTCCACTCGCAGCGGCACCACATTGATCGCCCGCAGCTCCGCCCCGGGCTCCCGGAGCAGTTCGTACGACACCCGCTGCCCGCGATCCAGGGCGTCGCTGACGTTCAGCGCCCCGGACTCCACCGCGACCTCCTGGCCTCCGTCGTCCGGCAGGAGGTGGCCGATGCCGCACTCGGGGTCGTACGCCTTCACCGTTCCTGTGGGCATGGCGCCCTCCTTCCGTGTCGGTCCAGGGCTGCCGGGTGTCGAGCCCGGGTTCCCGCTCCGGCGGGAGGGAACCCGGCGGGGCCGGAAAGCCTGCCGCCCCGACAACGGCCGCGGGCAGCGGGCCGGGCCGGGCGGGCACCGACGGGTGGGCACGAGCCGCCGGCCCCGGTGCCGGGCTTCAGACTCGCGCCCGACTCCGGGAGCCGTTCTCCGTGGCCCGGTGCACGGCGGTCCCCGAGCGGCCGGGCGCCAGGTGCGGGCGCAGCACCAGATCCGCGTCGTAGTCGACGTCCTCACGGCGGAACGGGATCGGCGACGTGTCCGGCAGCGCACGCAGCCGGTCCCTCAGCACGGTGGCCGCCGCCTCGTACTCCGCTTCCGAGACCCGGTCCGCGCCGTACACGGCGACCGGCGGGAGCACGGACATGCCGGTGTACCAGAACGTGCCGTGGTGCAGCGGGAAGAGCAGGTCACCGAGGTCACCGTTGACGCCCCGGGGGCCGAATCCGGGCTCGCCGCCGCCGGCCGTCACGACGACCATCGCGCGCCGGCCGGCCAGCCCGCCGGTCCCGTAGCGGAGGGTCCGGCCGGACTCCGCGTCGCGGACTCCATAGGCGAAGCCCTTCACCAGGACCCGGTCGATCCAGCCCTTGAGAATGGCGGGCGGGCCGAACCACCACAGGGGGAATTGGAAGACGAGTGTGTCGGCCCAGCGGATCTTCTCCTGCTCCGCGCGGATGTCCTCGCTCAGCTCCCCCGCCACGTACGCCTCCTTGGAGGCCGCGGCGACCCGCAACCGCCCCTCCGGGTCGCGGACCGGGAAGTCCCCGGCGTCCGCCACCGGGTTCCAGCCCATGGCGTACAGGTCGGTCTCCCTGACCTCGTGGCCCAGGGTCCGGAGCGTGCGCAGCCCCTCGTCCCGCAGCGCTCCGTTCAGGGAGCGCGGCTCGGGATGGGCGAATATCCACAGCACCTTCATGACGGCGGCCTCTCTCACATCTGCCTGGTCGGATGCCACGATCATGCGAGCCGGGACCGGGGCCGGACGAGTGGCCGGACGGCCGACATGTGAAAGAATCGCGCCATGACCGTCTTCCAGCACGCCCACCGGCACCCGGTCGCCGTCCTGGTCCGGCACGGGCTGCTGCCGATGGAGCTGGGCCTGGTGCACCAGCTGTTCGGCAGCGCCCGGTCCCCCGCCGGCGAGCCGCTCTACGAGGTCGTGACCTGCGCGCTCGCGCCCGGCGAGGTCCGTACGGACGCCGATTTCCCGGTCCTGGTCGGCCACGGTCCCGAGGCGCTGGCCGAGGCGCGCACCGTGATCGTCCCGGCCTCCCACGAGGACGAGACACTCGAGCAGGACGGGCTGCCCGCCCCGCTCGCCGCCGCCCTCGCCCGTATCCGGCTGCCCGGCACTCGTATCGCCTCGATCTGCACGGGCGCCTTCGTGCTCGCCGCCGCGGGGCTGCTCGACAACCGCCCGGCGACGACGCACTGGAAGTCCGCCGACCGGTTCCGCGCGCGGTATCCGGCCGCCCGCCTCGATCCGGACGTCCTCTACACCGACGACGGTGACGTCCTCACCTCGGCCGGGGAGGCCGCCGGCATCGATCTGTGCCTGCACATGATCCGGTGCGACCACGGCGCCGCGGTCGCGGGCGGTGTCGCCCGCAGCACCGTCGTCCCCCCGCACCGCGAGGGCGGCCAGGCCCAGTACATCCGGCGGCCCGTCGTGGCGCCGCGGCTCTCCTCCACCTCCGCCGCCCGCGCGTGGGCGCTGGAGCATCTCGGCCGGCCGCTCACCCTGCGCGAGCTGGCGGCGCGCGAGTCCATGAGCGTACGGACCTTCAGCCGCCGGTTCCGCGAGGAGGCCGGCACCACCCCCGCGCGGTGGCTGACGCAGCGCCGTATCGAGCGCGCCCGGCAACTGCTGGAGGAGACGGACCTGCCCGTCGACCGCGTCGCGGTCGACGCGGGCTTCGGCACCGGGGCATCACTGCGCCAGCATCTGCAGGCCTCGCTCGGTGTCTCGCCGAGCGCCTACCGCAGTACGTTCCGCGGGCCGCAGTCAGCGGCGGACGACGGTGGCACCGGCGGGCCGGCCGTCGGAGCCGACGCCCGGAACGGGTGAGGCGGGGGCGGCGGAACGGGCACGTTTCCGCTGTCCCCATACGGGGCACGGTGGCAGCCCCACGTGGGCGCCGGCGCGGGGGGCCCGGTCCCTCGCCGGCCCATTACGTCAACGCGCCGGCCCATTACGTCAACGCGCCGGCCCGTTACGTCAAGGGGATGTCGGCAGAATGGCGATGGCCCAGATCAGCAGTGGTGCGCCGATGATGATCAGGACCGTGTATCCGAACATGCTTCGCTGGAAGCGCTGCTTGTCCGGCACTTGTGCCTGGTCCAGCACGATGACCCCGTTGGTGGAGAAGGGGCTGACGTCGACCACTGTCGAGCAGAAAGCCAGCGCTACGACGAATCCGACGGCACCGATGCCTCCGTCGGCCAGCAGTGGGAAGGCGATGGGGAGGGCGATTCCGAGGGTTCCGATCGACGAGCCGAAGGCCGAGACGATCGCGACGATGAAGCACAGCACCAGCGCGGCGAGGAGTGGAGAGCCGAGAGCCCGGGCAGAGTCGCCGATCATGTCGAGCGTGCCGTTCTCCGTCAGCACCGCCATGTAAGTGATCATGCCGCAGACCAGCAGGACGGCGCCCCAGCCGATGTCGTCCGTCGACTCCTTGTGCGCGTGGGGTGCCACCAGAAGCAGGATCGCTCCGATGACCAGCGCGGAGACGCCGGTGTCGAGCTGGAGGGCGCCCGCCCCGACGACGAGTCCGACGATGCCGAGGAGCGTCAGGATCCGTATCGGTGTGACCGCGACATCCGACACGGTGCGTGTGCTGGTGGCAGAGTGCGCCGGCCGTACCGCGGTGACCGTGCCTCCGCTGTCGTTGTCCGCAGCGGAGGTGCCGACCGGGGTGGTGGAAAAGCCCTGAATGCCGGCGTCACCGATCACGTCGGTGGAAGTGATGCGGTCCGCCGCGCCGCCGCGCCGCCGCAGATCACGGCCGAGTACGGCGAACAGGACAGCGGCGATCAGGACGTTCAGTGCGAAGGGTACGGCGAACAGGAGCAGCGGGCTGACGTCGATTCCGGCCTTCTTCACCATTCCGGAAGTGAAGGCGCCGTAGACGGTGATGGGTGAGAAGGCGGCACCGAGCGCGCCGTGGCTGAGCATCATGCCCATCAGCAAAGGCTTGATCCCGTGTCGCGCCGCGATGGGCATCGCGATCGGGGCGAGCATGCCCACCGCGAGGACGGAGCCCAGCGACATCAGAACGCCCGAGAGGATGAACATGAGCCAGACGATCGCCCAGCGGCGCCCGTGGACCAGTTTGAGGGACGCCGCGACAACGAGATCGACCGTTCCGTTGACGCGGGCAACGCCGAACAGCAGCGTGATACCGACGACGAGGACGAAGGTGTCGCCGGGAAAGGCGCTGAAGACGTCACCGACGGAGACGCCGGAGAGCGCCCCGATGAGGAAGGCGCCGACGAACGCGAGGATTCCCATATTGACCGGGGCGACCGTGGCGACGGCGAAGATCGCGACAAGGGCGAGAAGGGACAGCGAATGAACCATGGCGGGACCTATTCCGGTCACGGCCCGCATCTTCGCCCGACAGCACTCGGGGCGGGGCGGGAACGTCACCATTGACGTGGACCATGTGCTCGCGGCGAAATACGGCGACGAACTGCGATTACCGGGGCGAGCTGTGAAGGCGGGAGACCGGACGGGTCATCGACCGGGCGACGCCCGGTACGCGACCGGTCAGGCCGGCGCTCGGACTCGGGTGAGGCAGTCCTTGGTCAGGGCAACTGTGTGCGGCACTCGGACCGGATTGACGAAGGATGCCGCCTCGATCGTTGGAAGCCCGGCAACCAGGGCGTCGGCACGAAGGAGGCGGTCCGGTACCGGCACAACGACGTGCTGGGCCTGCAACCCGTCGCGCAGTACGACATCGGTGAGGGTCACCGTGGTGGTGCCCATGTCAGATGACCTTCCTGGCTCGCAGGTCTTCCAACTGCTCGGCGGTGTAGCCGAGCAAACCGCCGAGAATCTGTTCGGTGTGACTGCCGAGGTCGGGTCCGGCCCAACGGACATCTCCGGGAGTCGCGGACACGCGGGGCACGACTCCGGGGAACCGGATCTCCTCTGGATCTCCGTCCACGACGACTTTGAGCGGGCGGAGCATGTCGCGGGCCCGGTAGTGCTCGTCGGCGGCGATGGCCGCGGCGTCGAACACCGGCCCGACCGGCACCTTGGCCTCGCTCAGCAGCGAGACCGCCTCGGGTGCGGTGTGCTGCGTGGTCCACGCGGAGATGGCGCCGTTGAGTTCGGCCTCCCGGGCGTCGCGGCTGTCGCCGTCGGCCAGGGTCGGGTCCTCACCGAGGTCGGGACGGCCCACGGTGGTCATGAGCCGCCCGAACACTCCGCTGGAGTTGCCCGCGATCATCACCGACTGACTGTCGCTGGTGGGGTACATGCCGCTGGGAACGACACCTGGGAGGTTGCCCGCCGTCCGCTCGCGGACCACGCCGTAGGCGTCGAGGTCGGGGACGAGCGACTCCATCGCCATGAACACGGATTCGTACAGCGCGACATCGGCGACCTGCGGACCCGCAGGGGCGTGACCGCGGGCCTTCGCGAGGAGCATCATCAGCGCCCCGATCGCGCCGTAGAGGCCGGCCAGTGTGTCGCCGATGGGGGCCGCGGGGCGGACGGGTTCGCGGTCCGGGTAGCCGGTCACCTTGCGCAGCCCGCCGAACGCCTCGGCCACCCCGCCGAAGCCGGGCCGGTCCTTGTACGGTCCGGTCTGCCCGTAACCGGAGATCCGGACGATCACCAGGTCCGGGTTGGCGGCGGTCAGCCGGTCCGGTCCGATGCCCCAGCGTTCCAGGGTGCCGGGACGGAAATTCTCCACCACCACGTCGCACTGCCGGGCCAGGGCGAGCACGATGTCCCGCCCCTCATCGGTACGCAGGTCGAGAGTGACGGAGTGCTTGTTCCGGGCGATGGTGCGGAACATCATCGAGGTTTCGCCACGGCCCCGTCGCCAGCCACGCAACTCGTCCCCGGTGCCGGGCCGTTCGATCTTCACGACCTGCGCACCGAAGTCCGCGAAGATCCGCGTTGCGAACGGTGCCGCGATGTAGTTTCCGAGCTCCAGTACACGGATTCCGGAAAGCAGGGAAAGATCTGCCTCGTCGTTCACGGGTGAGCCCTTCACCGTAAGGTTTCTCAAATAATGAGCATCACTATTCAAGTAACGAGAATGGGATGGGGGGACCGTAACGGCAGCACCCACGGCACACAAGGGGTCCGAAGCCATCGACCTACGGCAACGGAGCATGCGGCCGGCGCGCTCGGACGCGGGCGGCGGACCACCCGCCGAAAGCGCCGGCGCGGTGCCGACCGGCGGCCAGGAGGGTGCTCACCGGGCGCAGACGGGCCCGGCGCGGTTCTTCAGCGCGCCGGGAGAAGCTTCTCGATGCGCTCGCAGGCGGACAGCACCAGATCGCCGAACTGTTCGCCGGGGCCTTCGGGGTCCACCCGGGACATGGGTGCGGACAGACAGACGGCGGCGACGACCACGCCGTACTGGCGGACCGGTGCGCTCACCGAGCACAGGCCCGGAGTCCGCTGCGAGACGCTCTCGAACCAGCGGCGGTCGGGATGTCCGGGGTCCAGCGGGTCGGATCCGGCGAGGACCCGTGCGGCGGACCCACCCGCCGAAAGCGCCAGCCGGGTGCCGACCGGCAACGAGGCCCGCAGCTCCGCCGCGGACTCGACGCTCACCAGGCACAGACGGTCCCCGCCTCGGCGCACCCACATCTGCGCGGTCTCCCCGCTCGCCAGGCTCAGTGCGTCGAGGGCGGGGCCGGCGACTGCGGCCAGGCTGGACGACGCGAATCGCTGACCGGGATGATGGCGGCCTTCGGCGTCACGGCGGAGCAGATCGTGTTTGACCATGGCGCCGACCAGCCGGTGCGCCGTCGGCACCGAAAGGCCCAGATGCCGGGCGAGTTCGCTTGCCCCCATCGGCGCACCCTCCACCGCATCGAGGATCGCGATCACCCGGTCCAGCACGCCGACGCCTGTTGCCTCGGTCCTCGATTCCTCGTCCGCCACATTGCGACGATAGCCCGCTCTTTCCCGAAGCGTGCCGACGGGGACGTCCGGACCCAGTGGCAGTTCGCATCTGCGAGCCCGGGGACTTCCCGGTCCCCGAACAGTGAGCCACTTAGCGGGCCGTTTCCATGCCGCCTCGGTGCGGCGTCGACGACGGCCACGCCCTTGTCCGGGACGCAGACTCCCGTTACGGTCTATTCTCATACTTCGACTTCTATTTCTCATACATTGAAAACACCACGATGTTTCCTGTCAGGAGCTGAGTACGTGGACGAGAACGGCAGCAGCCCGCTTCGCGGCATCCGGGTCCCGGAATTCGGAAGGCTCAGCGCGGTGCCCCGGTCGACGCCCCGCGCAATGCCCGGTGTCGCCGACGCCCGGCCGGCCCGGCTTCGCACCCAGGCGGTGATCTGACATGGACGTCACTCTCACCGAGGTCGTGCTCCGCGACGGCCTGCAGGACGAGCCCGTCCTCGTACCCGTGGCCGACCGGATCGCGCTCGCCGGGGCGCTGGCCGATGCCGGCCTGACGGAGCTTGAGGCGGCGTCCTTCGTCTCCACCCAGCGGGTGCCTCAGATGGCGGGCGCCGAAGAACTGCTCGCCGGCTTGCCGCGCCGAGCCGGGGTCCGGATCGCCGGCCTCGCACTCAACCTCCGGGGCGCCCGGCGGGCGGCCGCCACCCGGATCGACCGGCTGCACCTTGCCGTGTCCGCCAGTGCCGGGCACAGCGCAGCCAATGCCGGACGCGGCGTCGACCGGGCACTGGACGAGATCTCCACGGCCTTCCAGGAGCTGCCCGGCACGCTCGATGTGCTGGGCTGCGTGGCCACCGCTTTCGTCTGCCCGTACGACGGGCCGCTGGCGCCGGTACGGTTGCTGTCCGTGGTCCGGCGGCTGCACACCGCAGGCTTCCGGAAGATCGGTCTGGCCGACACACTCGGTACGGCCGCCACCGGGCACGTCGTACGGTCCGTCGGCGCGGTGCGTGAGGAGTTCCCGGACCTCGAACTGAGCCTGCATCTGCACAACGCCCACGGGCAGGCACTGCAGACTGTGGACGCCGCGCTGGGTCTGGGCGTCGTCCGCTTCGACAGCTCCCTCGGTGGTCTCGGCGGCTGCCCCTTCGCCCCCGGCGCCCACGGCAACCTGGCCACCGAGGAGATCGTCGCCCACCTGCACGGCCGTGGCCTGGACACCGGAGTGGACGAGGCCCGACTGGCCGAGGCCGGACGGCTCCTCAAGTCCGTGCTCGCCCGCGCCGAACCGCTCCCCGCCTGAACGCCTTCGACCGAACCGACCCGCCAGTCCCGGACGAAGCTCGACCAGCTGATCGGCGCCGTCGCGCACGACGACGCCCAGGACCCGTTCCCGACGATCGGCACGGGTCACGTGAGGCTCTACGCCGGCAATGCCGAGCAGGCCGCGCTCGGTGTCTCGCCGAGCGTCTGCCGCCGCACGTTCCGCGGGCCGCGGGCAGCGACCGACGGCGGTGGCACCGGCGGGCCCGCCATCGGTGCCGACGCCCGGAACGGGTGAGGCGGGGCGGCGGAACGGGCACGTTTCCCCTGTCCCCATACGGGGCACTGTGTGCCCTTATGGCACGTATCGCTCCCGTGCCGGCGGACGGGGGCCCCCGGGGACCCGCACGAGAGAGGGACACACGGAATGCGGATCGGAATCATCGGCGCCGGGCACATCGGCGCCGGCCTGGCCAAACAGTTCACCCGTGTCGGCTATGACGTGGCCGTCAGCAATTCGCGGGGGCCTGAGACGCTCGCCGGCCTGGTGGCGGAGCTCGGCGACCGGGCCCGCGCTCTCACGGCCGAGGAGGCCGCCGCCTACGGCGAGGCGGTCGTGGTGTCCATCCCGTACGGGCGCTACCGCGAGCTGCCGACCGAACAACTGCGCGACAAGGTCGTCATCGA
>DOWQ01000477.1 GCA_003519485.1 Streptomyces sp.
AGCCAGCGCGCGTCCGGGCCCTCCAGCGGCGCGTTAGCCAGGGCAAGTGCAACGAGCTGGCTGCCTTCGTCCTGTACCCCGACCCGCCCCTCGCGCACCGGTTCGAGCGCTCCGGGCTCGCCGCCCTCGCTGAGCCGCACCGCGTAGGGCGACCAGCGTCCGGGCAGCGCGTCCTCGCCGAGCAGGTCCAGCAGTTCGCCGGGGGTGGAGCGGCCGGGGCGGGCCACGAGGGTCACCTCGGGGCGCTCGTTGTCGGCCTCCAGCAGGTCCTCGATGCCGGCCCGGCCGCCGCCGAGCGCGTCCCAGAGGGCGGAGACGATCCACCGCGGGTGCGAGTGCACGACGGCGAGATGGTCCTCGGGGTCCTCGTCGTAGTCCGGCGCGACCCGCGCGAGCCAGCCGTCCAGGTCGTCGGCCGCGACCTTGCGCAGCACGGCGTTGACGAACTTCGCCCGCCCGTCACCCAGGA
The DNA here is from genome assembly GCA_003519485.1 of Streptomyces sp. Lineage (GTDB taxonomy): Bacteria > Actinomycetota > Actinomycetes > Streptomycetales > Streptomycetaceae > Streptomyces. The sequence goes on from DOWQ01000477.1 coordinate 470, forward strand.
CGACGCGCGCCAGCTCGACGCTGGCGCTCACCGCCGCGTGGGTGGGGATACGGGTGCCCAGCAGCTGGTGCGCCCCGAGGCTCAGCACGTCGAGCACCGGCGGGTCGACCTCGCGCAGCGGCCGGTCCACGCAGGCGGCGATGACGGCGTCGTACGTCCCCTGGCGGCGCAGCGTGCCGTACACCAGCTCGGTGGCGAGCGCGGCGTCCCGGGTGTCGAAGTCACTGTTCTCGCGGGCCTTCCGCAGCAGCGGCGGCAGCACGAGATTCGCGTACGCGTCCCGCTCGTCGACCGCCCGCAGCGCCTCGAAGGCGAGAATGCGGACGGGGTCCTTCTGCGGACGGCGGTACGGCTTGCCGGGACGGCGACGACGGGGCTGGTCGTTCACAGGTAAGGTGCTCCGCTGGGTAAGAGGACAATCACCCCACTCTACGCCAGCGGCCCGCCCGTCCCCGGCGGTGCGCGGCCGCACCCGGGCGGGCGCCCGGGCCCGGCACTCGTCCTCGGCTCCTGTCCGCCGGGCACCGCCCGGGAGGGCCGCTGCGGCGGGAGCCCGGGGCCGCCCCGGGGGCCGCCGGCGGAGTGGCGCGGATCATGCCGGCCGGTGCCCCGGGACGGCGGTAGGGCGGACAGCCCGGTTGTTCCGTGCGGCCCGTACGGCCTGTGCAGCTCTGCAGCTCGTGCAGCCCGCGCGGGACCTGTAGCCGCACCCCGTACGTCCCTGCGGCGCCCCGGGTTCGCTAGCCGCCGAGCCGTTCGCCCGCGGCGATCCGGACGCCCCGCGCCCAGTCCGCCGCCCGCATCGGCTTCTTGCCCTGCGGCTGCACCCACAGCAGCTCGACCGCGTGCGAACCGGTGCCGACGTGGACCGAGTTCTTCCCCGCCGACAGGACGCCGGGGGCCAGGTCCGTGCGGTCCGGCGCCGGCTTGGCCGACATGACCTTCAGCCGCTCGCCGCGGAACACCGTCCACGCGCCGGGCGCGGGGTTGCACCCGCGTACCACCCGGTCCACCCGGAGCGCGGGCGCCGACCAGTCGAGCTCCGCGTCCGCCACGTCGATCTTGGGTGCGAGGGTGATGCCCTCGGCCGGCTGCGGCACCGCGTGCAGCGTGCCGTCCTCGATGCCGTCCATGGTCGCGACGAGCAGCCCGGCGCCCGCGAGGGCGAGCCGGGTGAGCAGGTCGCCGCTGGTGTCGGTCGGCCGGACGTTCTCGGTGATCACGCCGTAGACCGGGCCGGAGTCGAGCCCCTCCTCGATCAGGAAGGTCGACGCCCCGGTCGTCTCGTCACCCGCGAGCACGGCGTGCTGCACGGGCGCCGCCCCCCGCCAGGCCGGGAGCAGCGAGAAGTGCAGATTCACCCAGCCGCGGGCCGGGATGTCCAGCGCGGCCTTGGGCAGCAGTGCGCCGTACGCGACCACCGGGCAGCAGTCCGGCGCGATCTCCCGGAGCCGGGCGAGGAAGTCCTCGTCGCGCGGCCGGACGGGCCTCAGCACCTCGATGCCGGCCTCCTCCGCCCGCCGCGCCACCGGGCAGGCGACCAATCGCCGGCCGCGGCCCGCCGGGGCGTCGGGCCGGGTGACGACGGCCGCGACCTCGTGCCGGTCCGAGGCGATCAGGGCGTCCAGGGCGGGGACGGCGACCTCGGGGGTGCCGGCGAAGACGAGCTTCATCGGGGGGTGCACTGCCTCTCGGGTCGTTCGGGTCCCGGACGAGGGCGAGCGTCGCCGGGTGCGGAGCGCATCAGTCTATGACCGCCGCCTCAGGGGGCGTACGGCCGGGCGCGCGCCCCCTACAGCGGCCTCACCGCTCCCGCAGCGTGACCCCGGGGCCGGTTCGGCGTTGGTCAAAGAAGATTGACCACCACAACGGGCCGCCCAGGCGGTCCGCTCCTCGCATCGCCGGTTCGAGAGGCTTGTTCATGGCCGACCACTCCACGTACGACACCCGGGCCCGGGCCAGCCTGCACCTCCTGGTGCGGGACATCGAGCGGGTCCGCCGGCAGGTGGACGCACTGCGGACCCTCAGCGCCCAGCTCGGCAACGTCTACCGCCCGCGCCGCAGCGGACCTTCGGCGGGCTTCGTCGTGTACGGCCGTGCACCCGCCCCCACCGTCCGGCTCGCCCAGGAGCTGCGGGACAGCGTCGAGACCCTGGTCACCTCGGCGGTCGACTTCGACCGTTCGCTGGGCTTCTCCTGGGACGCGGTCGGCTCGGCGCTCGGGGTCACCAAGCAGGCGGTGCACCGCCGTTACGGAGGTTCCCGGCGGGCGGCGGCGCGCAGCGCGGCCGAGGCAGGGGCCGGGGCGATGGGGCCCGGCCCGGATTCCCCCGCCCCGGTGCTCCGCGCCCCCGAACCGCAGCCGCAGCAGCCGCAGCCCGTACTGCCCGCGAGCCGCGCGA
>DOWQ01000061.1 GCA_003519485.1 Streptomyces sp.
CTCGCTCTGGCGTGACGCAGGGGGGCGGCCCGCCGGCGGAGTCCCGCCGGCGGGCCGCCCACTTACCATCCGCCCCGTCCTGTCCGGTCCCGCACAGGACCCAGGGCCACAGCACACAGATCGCGCCCGCCTATGACACGCGAAACCCACCCCCGCCGACCCGACGCTCCGGCACAGACCGGGAGCGACCCCGACCCCCGCTTCACCATGGCGAACGAACGGACCTTCCTCGCCTGGCAGCGCACCGCCCTCGCCCTCATGGCGGGCGGCGTCGGGTTCGACACCTTCGTCACACGCTCACTCGCCCGTGACGTCACCGCCCTCGGCCTGATCGCCCTGGGCATCGGCTGGGCCCTGGCCGCCCTGCTCCGCTGGGCCGCCGTCGGGCGGGCGCTGCGGACACACAAGCCGCTTCCCTCCTTCCGTGCCGCCCCGGTCCTGACCGGCGCCCTCATGCTCGCAGGCTGCGGACTCGTCCTCGTCGTCGCCCTGCCGTGAGCGGCCCGGCGAAGTGGGAACCCTGGGACCCCGGCCTGCCGCCCGAGCGCACGGCCCTGGCCTGGCAGCGCACCGCCCTCGCCCATGCCGCGGCCGCTCTCGGCCTGGCCAAACTGGCCTCGCACCACAGCACGGCCCTCGCGGTCGCGGTCCTGGCCACCGCTCTCCCTCTCAGCCTGGCGCTGCTGGCCATGGCTGACAGACGCGCCCGGCGCACACAGGACCGCCTCCGGCGCGGTGCCCCGCTGCGCGCCGGCAGCCTGCCGCTCGCAGGCACAGCGCTCACCCTCCTGCTCGGCCTCGGCGGGCTTCTCCACGTTCTTGTCCGCTGAGCGCGGTACGCCGCGGCGCCCTGCGGTCATGGGCGCGCGCCTGCAGCGCGCCGGCGTGACGGTCGCCGCTTCCCCGCGCCCCTTCCCTCCGGACGCGGGGAACGTCGGCCACAACGCGCCACCAGTCCTCATCTCGCCGATGCCCGCGCCGACCGTGACCGACGCGCCGACCCCGGCGTTCAGACCGGTCACGGTGCCGGACCTGCGGGCGCTGAGGGGCAGTCAACCGCACGGCGACGCCGACACGTGACCGTGACGTCCCGGGAGATCACGGCCAAGGGCCTGGACGTGCTGGCCCGAATTCTTGACGGCATGCCCAGAACGCCGAAGCCGGACGGCGTCCACCCCGATCGGCTGTCTTTCCACGCCGGCGTGGCGGACCGGAGGATGGTCCCCTTCGCGGCGGACGAGAAAGTCCCGGACGGACAAGCCCAGCGGGAAGCCACACCTGCCCGCGGCTCCTGCCGCGGCGGCTGTGTGGCGGTGCTCCAGGGCCGTACCCGTCACCCGACCCGCTCGGCGTGATGCGGCCGGGCCACCCGGTGGGGTGAATCCGGCACGGCAACCCGCGGGAAACAGATACCCACCGGGGTATGTTGTGGGTACTGTTCACCGAGCACCGCGCGGCTTCGATGCCGTCCGGCCGCTCACTGTTCACGCTCGTTCGGCCTGGAGTACGGACATGGAATTCGGGGTCACCGTGACGCTCGACGCCCCGTTCGCGGAAGCGGTGGAACGGGTCCGCGAGGCGCCGGCCGGGCAGGGCTTCGGCATCCCCACAGAGACCGATATGCGGACCATGACGCGGGAGAAGCCCGGCGGAGTTCGAGGAGCACCTCACCCTCGGCGCTTGCGACCCGCCCCCGGCCCGCCGCGCACTCGGCGCCGAGCGGCGGATCGGCCTCCTGCCGCCCTGCAACGTCACCGTGCGCGCCACGCCGGCGGGCACCGTCGTCGAGGCGACGGACCCCGCCCTGCTGGTCCAGGTCACCGGACGCCCGGAGCCGGCCCCGGTCGCGAGCGAGGCCGCCGAACGCCTGACCGCGGCCCTGGACTCACTGAAGAACTGATACCGGAAACCCGGCACCGGAGCGCGAGCCGCCCCGAGGCTGCTATGTCGTGTCAAGCTGCTTGAGCAAGTTCTTCGACGTTGCCGAGTTGGTTTCGGTCGGAGGACTCAAGGATCTTGAAGATCTGGCGGCAGATCGCTCGCTTGAGGCATCGCTGCGCGTCACGGGAGGTCTTTCCTTCGGTGATCTTGCGTGCGACGTACGTCTTCGTAGAGGGATCGAGTCGCATCCTGAATACGGGGTCGCCGGCAGCGGGCGGAGAGCCGTGTGATCGCGCACGGCCCGGTGCCCGATGACCTCGCCGTGGGTGCCGTGGACCTTCGCTCGTCGCAGTGGCACCCACGCTGTGAAGGCGGCGTTCATCTCCTCGATGGAGGAAAAGGCCCGTCCAGCAAGCACGTGGTCGCGCACGATGCCGACCTGGCGTTCGACCCGGCCTTTGCCCTGGGGCCGGTAGGCGGCCAGCACGTCGATATCGAAGTCGTAGTGCCCGGCGAAGGCGACCGCTTCCGGATGCAGAGGGACCGCCTCGCCGGGGGCGACGTGCCGGCGCACGACCGTCTTGGTGCGGTCGTAGACGATGCTCGTCGGCACCCCGCCGAAGTGCGCGAACGCCTGACGGTGGCAGTCGAAGAACGTCGCCAGATCCTGGCCGGTGGTGAAGCAACAGAACGGATCGCGCGAATACGACAGCGTCATGTGGAAGGAATAGACCTTCGGGATGCCGACGTGGGCGAGGACCTTCCCCTCGTCACCCCAGTCCACTTGGGCCTGGGCCCCCGGAACGACCTCGAACCGCCGGTGCAGACCCGCCAGCTCGCCGGGACCGATGCCCAGTTCCTCCGCGATCCGTGGCCGGGCTTCCTGCAGATAGAGCTTCACCCGCTGGTAGTTGATGGCGACCGCGTAGTCCTGGACCAGACGTTCATGGATCACCGACGCCTTGAGCAGAACCTCGGACCTGAGCATCGCGTCGATCAGCGGCACAACCTCGTCCACCACCCGCCGCTGCCGCCGACCTGCTACTTCTCTCTTCGGTGGCGCGACCAAAGCGGGATCGGTGAGGTACTTGCTGACCGTCCGACGGTTCAGACCGGTCTCTCTGGCGATCTCCCGCAGGCTGATCGCACCGGACTCATACAGCGGGCGGAACCGCCTCAACTCCAACCACCGATGTGGATCCAAGACCACCGTCAGCCCCCTCCCTGCCACCCCCAACCGACAGCAGCAGACTCACGGCTCCCACCCCACCACCGCACCAGAAACGGTGCACATTCCTCCGTACGAGGTGGCGCACGTTTACTTGTACGCCGACAACGGGCTCCGCTGGGACTGCCCGGCCGCGCACAGGGACGAAACCAGCCCGGCGAACAGCACCAGAACGCAACGCAGCACGGAACCCGCTCTGTGCGGCGAAGAGGGCACTGTCATCGTGAGGGTTCCGGGAGGCGATACCGCAATGCGGGAGCCACGATAGGCCATACCCGGGGGCGGCGGCGCTCCGAGTGGCACCCCTTGGATGCCGGGCCGCGCCCCGGCCGCAGTCGTCCCGGTCTCACGGCAGGGGCATGAGATCGACCGCGGGGGCGGCCGGGACGCCGCGGGGGCCCGGCAGCGGTTCGCCCCCAGGGCATGGAGATCGCCGTACACGGGGCACCGGGCAGCGGCACCGGGCGCACGCTTTCTTCGGGAGTAGCGCAGCGCCCTGCCGCCCCCCGTTCCGTGAGCAGGAGTTCTCCGCGTGGTTCCCGAGATGGGCCAGGAATGGTTCGCCGGGTCGCACAGGCGACCTCTGTGCTGGGCGACCTGTGCTACGGCGCCCACAGCGTCAGCGGCGACCACCGCCGCCTAAACCGAGGCGGGCCACCCCCGCGGTCACCGGCGACGAGACCGGCACCCCGACACCTCCCCCGCCCGCCCCTTCGCTCCAGCCGCCGGTCCGTTCGGGCCACCTCCCTTCCCGGTGGCTTTCCCGCCCCCGAGCCGCTTCGGACGGCGGCCGGGGGCGGCTGCCGGGACCTGGACGGAGTCAGGCCCGGGTGTGCGTTTCGTACATGCGCACCGCCACCAGCAGCCCGGAGGCGGCGGTGAGTGCGGCGATGGCGTAGATGGCGGTGGTCAGGCCGTAGGCGTCGGCGAGGACGCCGGCGAGGAGGGCTCCGACGGCGAAGCCGCCGTCGCGCCACAGCCGGTAGACGCCGACGGCGCGGGCGCGCCAGGCGGGGTGGGCAACGTCGCCGATGACGGCGAGGAGGGTGGGGTAGACCAGGGCGGTGCCGATGCCGAGGAGGGCTTGGGCGGTGGCCCAGACGCCGAAGGTGGTTCCGGCGGCCACCAGCGCGAGGGCGGCGGCCTGGAGCAGCATGCCCGTGGTGATGAGGTGTTTGCGGCCGATGTGATCGGACCACCAGCCCGTCAGCATCTGGCCCGCGCCCCAGACGGCGGGGTAGAGGGCGGCGAGGATGCCGATCTGGGCGATGGACAGGCCGTGGGCGGCGAACAGGAGGGGAAAGACGCCCCAGGCCAGGGCGTCGTTGAGGTTGTTGACCATGCCGGCTTGGCTGGCGGCGGACAGGGCCTTGTCGGTGAGGCTGGTGAGCCGTGCGACCTGCCCGGTGGTCAGTTCACCGTCGTGGGCGCCGCCCGTCCGGGCGGCGTGGCGGGCGGCTTCAAAGCGGGCGTGGTCGCGGGTCTCGCGCACGGCGAGGGTGGACAGGCCCAGGGCCAGGACCACGTAGGCGGCACTGAGCAGGAACGGCTCCGGGCGCAGGCCGGCGTGCTCGGCGATGGCGCCGGTGGCCATGGCGGTCGCCGCGACGGCGACGTAGCCGGCGGCTTCGTTGAAGCCCATGGCCAGGCCGCGCCGTTCGGGGCCGACCAGGTCGATCTTCATGATGACGGTGGTGGACCAGGTCATGCCCTGGTTGATGCCGAGCAGGATGTTGGCGGCGATGATCCAACCCCAGGTGGGACCCCAGGCGAGCATCGCCGGTACGGGCAGGGCGATCAGCCATCCGGCGATCAGGACCGGCTTGCGGCCGAAGCGGTCGGACCAGGTGCCGGCGAAGAAGTTCGTGACGGCCTTCGTCGCGCCGAACGCCACGATGTAGGTGAGGGCGGAGGTGTATGCCGAGAGGTGGAAGACGTCGTCGGCCAGCAGGGGCAAGACGGTGCGCTCCTGGCCGAGCATGCCGCCGACCAGGGCGTTGACCACGACGAGCAGGGTGAACTGGGCGAGGTTGGCGCGCAGTCCGAGCCGTATCCCGCTGGAGCCCGGCGTGGGTCGGGTGGTACTCACGCGTCGCCCTCCTTCAGCGGGCGGCCGGTGGCCTCGGCCCAGTCGGCGGGTCCACCATCGAGAACGGCGAGACCGCGGTGCCCGGCCCGCTGCAGAAGACTGGCCGCGGTCATGGCCCGCTCGCCGTGCCCGCAGGCGACCACGGCACCCTGCGGGGTCTCGTCGGCGCGCCTGGCGAGGTCGCCGAGCTCGATGTGGACCGCGTCCGGAATGTGCCCGGCGCTGTGCTCGGCGGCCTGGCGGATGTCGAGGACGGGGCGCTCGGCGATCCGGTCGGCGGCGAGGAGCTCGATGCGTTCCTGTCGCCCGCCGCCGGCGGTCCAGGCGGCCATGCCGCCTGGAAGGTGTCCGGCCAGCCGCTCGTACCCGATCTTCAGGGCCTGCCAGGCGATCTCGGCGAGATCCTGCCCCGGGGCGGTGACGAAGACGAGCGGGGCGTCATCGGGCAGCAGCCAGCCCAGCCAGGTGGCGAACGCCGCGCGCAGCGGGATGGAGATCGCTCCCGGGATGTGGCCGGCGGCGAAATCGGCGACGGGGCGTACGTCGACGACCTGGGCGCCCTGGCCGAGCAGGTCGCGAACCTGGTCCACGGTGAGCGCGGGAAGGCTGGTTACGGAGTCGAGGACGGCGGGACCGCGCCGGTTTGTCTCGCCCAGCCGGTCGAAGTACGCGGGGTAGGAGCCGAGGCTGCCGAGCAGCTGCCGGACGAAGGCGTCCTCGTCCGGTGCGGCAAGCAGCGCATTGGCCTGCTTCTGTGCGGCGATGGTGGTGGTGCGCTCGGCGCCGGGCGGGGCTGAGCAGAAGGATCCGGCGCCGTGCGTGGGCCACACGGCGGTGGCGTCCGGCAGTTCGGCCAGGCGCCGCAGTGAGCGGTACTGAGCGCGGGCCAGTTCCTCGGCGCGGTCGGCACCGAGCAGGTCCGTACGGGCAGCCGAGCCGACGATCAGCGAACCTCCGGTGAACACCCCCAGCTCGCGCGTACCGTCCAGGAGCAGGAAGGAAAGGTGCTCGTCGGTGTGGCCGGGGGTGGCCAGCGCCCGCAGGGTGAGGCCGCCGAGGTCGGTCTCGTCGCCGTCGGCGAGGGGCAGGTACGAGAACACGCGGCGCCCGGCGGCAGAAGCCAGCACGGTCGCGCCGTCGTCGGCGGCCAGCTGCACCGCACCGGACAGGAAGTCGGCGTGCAGGTGGGTGTCGGCGGCGAAGGCGACCCTGAGGCCGCGCCGGTCGGCAGCCGTACGCAGGGCGCGCAGATCGCGGCTCGCATCCACCGCAAGGGCGCGGCCGTCGCCCAGGTCGACGAGATAGGCGCTGTTGCCCAGCCCCTCATCGACCAGCGGTATCAAGTGATCGTCGGCGAAACCCATCAGGCCCTCCAGGTGCCAGTGCGGGGCAGGTGCGGTCGCTTCAGCACCCACCCTTAGCTACAATATTCCACGGAATGATGGAGGATGCCATGGGAGACCCTGCGCGCAAGGCCGCGCTGTACGACGCCTTCGCCACCACCGGCAAGGCGTTGGGCAGCGGCAAACGCCTGGAACTGCTCGACCTGCTCGCCCAGGGCGAGCGCCCCGTCGACGCGCTCGCCAAGGCGGCCGGGCTGAACCTGACCACCGCCTCGGCCCACCTGCAGACCCTCAAACAGGCCGGGCTGGTCGCCACCCGCCGCGAAGGGGTGCGCATCCACTACCGGCTGGCCGGAGACGACGTCGCCGCCCTCTACGCCCTGCTGCGGCAGGTCGCCCAACGCCACCAGGCGGGGGTCGAGGCCGCGCGCACCGCGTACCTCGGCACCGGCGACGCGTCCGAGGAGGAGGCCGGGCAGGAGGAACTGCTGGCCCGCGCGGCGTCGGGTGAGGTCGTGGTGCTCGATGTGCGCCCGGCCGAGGAGTACGCCGCCGGACACGTCCCCGGCGCACTCTCCATCCCCGTCGACCAGCTCGCCGACCGGATCGCGGAGCTGCCGGACGACGTGGAGGTGGTCGCGTACTGCCGGGGCGCCTACTGCGTACTCGCCTACGAAGCGGTCCGCCTGCTGCACGAGCGCGGCCGACGCGCGGTCCGGCTCACCGACGGAATGCTGGAATGGCGGCTCGCCGAGCTGCCCGTCACCACCGGAGCCGCCGCGTGACCGCCGCCCATCCGGGCCTGGCCGGCGGGCCGGTCTACCTGGACTACAACGCCACCACTCCCGTCGACCCCCGGGTCACCGAGGCCGCGCAGCCCTACCTGACGCGCTGGTTCGGCAACTGCTCCAGCGACCACACCTACGCAGTCGAGCCGAAGCTGGCCCTGGCCCGCGCCCGGCAACAGGTTGCCGATCTCCTTGGCGCCGACGCCGGGGAGATCGTGTTCACCGGCTCCGGATCGGAGGCTGACAACCTCGCCATCCGTGGCGCGGTCCTCGCCGCCAAGACCGACCGGCCACATGTCATCACCCAGGTCACCGAGCACCCCGCCGCACTGGAAACCTGCCGCGCACTGGAACGCCTCCACGGCACCGATGTGACCTATCTACCCGTGGACCAGCATGGCCTCGTCGATCCGGCGGACCTGACAGCCGCGCTCACCCCGCACACTGCGCTCGTGTCGGTCATGGCCGCGAACAACGAGACCGGCGCCCTCCAGCCCATCACCGAACTGGCCCGCATCACCCGCGAGCACGGCGCGCTCTTTCACTGCGACGCCGCCCAGGCCACCGGAAAGATCCCCCTGGACGTCGGCGCGTTGGGCGTGGACCTGCTGACGGCCGTGGGGCACAAGATGTACGCGCCCAAAGGCACCGCGGCCCTGTACGTACGCGAAGGCGTCATCCTCGAACCGCTGGTGTACGGCGGCGGCCAGGAACGCGGCCTGCGCGCCGGCACCGAGAACGTCGCCCTCGCCGTCGCCCTGGGCACCGCCGCCCACCTCGCTACCGAAGAACTGGCCGACGGCGCCCACCACCGCATCGCAGCACTCCGCGACGATCTCCACGCCCGCCTGGGCCAGGCGCTGCCCGGCCGCGTCCGCCTCAACGGACCCACCGACCGCCGCCTCCCCAACACGCTGAACGTCAGCATCGTCGGTGTCCTCGGCCATGAACTCCTCGCCGCCGTCCCGGAGATCGCGGCCTCCACCGGCTCGGCCTGCCACAGCGGCGACCACCGCCCTTCCCCGGTCCTGAGCGCCATGGGCCTGGAGGACGAGCGCGGTCTGTCGGCCCTGCGGCTGTCCCTGGGACGCTGGACCACCCCCGGCGACATCGACCAGACGGTCAAGCTGCTGACAGCCGCCGTCGGCACCGCCGCCCGCCCATAGGAGGATCCCGATGACCGCACCGCACGACGCACCGCCGTCTGCCGTGCTGGAGGACGTGGGCGCCGCCCACGCCTCCGCCACATTGCTGGAGCGCCTGGCCGACACGCTGGGCGCACGGGCCTCGGTGAGCTTCGCCGTGCGCTTCTTCCCCCGCACCCTGGTCGACGCCCTCGCCGACGACTGGGAAACCGGCCGAGGTCCACGCCTTCGAGGAGGGCGACCTGCCCCGCCGCCTGTGGCGCGTCACCCAGAGCGTCCCCCGGTGACCGCCCCGATGATCCCCGCCCCGGGCATCACGGTGGACGGCACCGGGCTGCTGTGCGTCCAGTTCCTGCTGCTGATGCGCGGCCGGATCGAGGGCGCTCCGGCGGGGACTGTAAAACGAGCGGTG
>DOWQ01000119.1 GCA_003519485.1 Streptomyces sp.
CAGCGTGTCGAGCGCCCCGGCGTCCGGCCTGCTCGCGGCGGCCAGCGCCCCCACGGCGCCGAACACCAGCACCCCCGCCGCCCCCGTCCGCCGGAAGCGCAGCGCGAACGCGCCCAGCGCCAGGGCGAACAGCGCCAGCAGGACGAGGATGCCGAGCTGCAGCGCGAACTTGTCGTTCTCCCCGAACGTGCGGATCGCGTAGTCCTTGACCGCCGCCGGGGTCAGGTCGACGACCGCCCCGCCCACGGCGGTGACCGGGCTCGCCTCGCGCCGCACGGCCACCGAAACCAGCTCGGCCACCCCCAGGGAGGTGCCCCCGGCCAGCAGGCCGCTGAGCGCCCCCAGGGCGGGACGCACCGACCGTGCACCCCACCGGCGGAGGGTGCCCGCCGCGGTGCCTGTCGTCGTCGCTTCTCGGTTTTCGCTCACATCCCCCCTTCGTCACGGGGGTGGGCCGCGGATTGGTCGTTCCTCGAAAGAAATCAATTTCCTGCGCCGGGCGGTGGTTCGCGGGCGGCGCGCGGCAGACCGGGGAAGCGACCAATCCGCCGGCCACGCGGCACCGAATCACCCGGCGAGGGGCATCGCCCGCCACCGGTGAGGAGAAGGAGCCGCATGACCAGCGAACGGCGCAGAACGGCCGTGATCGGCAGCGGAGTGGCGGGGCTGACCGCCGCCCACGTACTGCGGCGGGAGCACGACGTATCGCTGTACGAGGCGGACGGCCGGCTCGGCGGACACGCCCACACCCACGACATACCGTCGGCCGACGGCCGCGTGCACCGGGTCGACTCCGGCTTCATCGTCCACAACGAGCGCACCTATCCGCACCTGCTGCGGCTCTTCGGCGAACTGGGCGTCGCGACACAGCAGTCCGAGATGTCCATGTCGGTACGGTGCGAGGGCTGCGGCCTCGAATACGCCGGCGCCCGCGGTCCCCGGGGCCTCTTCGCCCGGCCGGGCAACGCCTTCCGGGGCCGCTATCTGCGGATGCTCGCCGAGGTCCCGGTGCTCCACCGGCGGGCGCGCCGGCTGCTCGCCGAGGAGGACGACGGCGGGAGCGACGCGCTGACGCTGGGCCGGTTCCTCACCGCCGGCGGTTTCTCCCCCTACTTCGTCTCCCACTTCATGACGCCGCTCGTCGCCGCCGTCTGGTCCTGCTCGACCCGGACGGCCCTGCGCTACCCGGCCCGCTATTTGTTCCGCTTCCTCGAACACCACGGGCTGCTCGCCGTCAGCGGCTCCCCGACCTGGCGGACGGTCAGCGGCGGCTCTCGCGCGTACGTCGACCGGATCGCCGAGCGGCTCACCGCCGTGCACACCGGCGCGCCCGTACGGTCCGTGCGCCGCCACCCGGATGGCGCCGACGTGACCACCGGCGACGGCACGACGACCGCGTACGACTCCGTGGTCCTCGCCGTCCACCCCGACCAGGCGCTGCGCCTGCTCGCCGACCCCACCGAGGACGAGCGCCGGGTGCTCGGCGCGTTCCGCTACTCCCGTAACCCGACGCTGCTGCACACCGACGCCTCCGTGCTGCCCCGCAGCGGCGGGGCCCGCGCCTCGTGGAACTTCTCCATGCCGTCCTGCACGGCCTCCGCCGGGGCCGTCCGGGTCAGCTACGACATGAACCGGCTGCAACGGCTGGACGCGCCCGAGACGTACGTCGTCACGCTGAACGACGACGGCCGGGTCGCGGCGGACCGGGTCCTGGCCCGGATGGACTACGAACACCCCGTCCACACGCCGGAGTCGGTGGCCGCCCAGCGGTCGCTGCCCGCGCTCAGCGGCGGCACGACCGCGTACGCCGGCGCGTACCACGGCTGGGGCTTCCACGAGGACGGCTGCCGCTCCGGCGCGAGGGCGGCCGCGGCTCTGGGGGTGCACTGGTGACCCGGCCGGACCGCCCGTCCGCCGCCCACCGGCAGGAGCCGTACGCACGGGAGCCGCGCGCACCGGAGCCGTACGGACAGGGGAAGCCCGACCCGGAGCGGTACGCCCCGGATCCCCCCGAGCCCTTCGAGCCCGCGCGGGCGCCGGTCCTCTACGACTGCGCGGTCGCTCACCTCCGCCGCCGGCCCACCCGGTACGCCTTCCGGCAGCGCACCTACCTCTGGCTCGTCGACCTCGACCGACTGCCGCGACTGCCCCGCCTCATGCGCCCGTTGGCCCGCTTCGACCCCCGCGACCACTTCGGCGGCGCCGCCCCGAGCATCCGGGCCGGGCTGGAGGCGTATCTCGCCGCCCGGGGGGTCCGGCTCGGCGGCGGCCGGGTGCTGATGCTGGCGAACGCCCGCGTGCTCGGCCACGTGTTCAACCCGCTCACCCTCTACTGGTGCCACGACCGGGACGGCGGCCCGGTCTGCGTCGTCGCCGAGGTCCACAACACCTACGGCGACCGGCACTGCTACCTGCTGCGCCCCGACGAGGCCGGCTGGGCCCGCACCGGCAAGGAGTTCTACGTCTCGCCGTTCTTCCCCGTCGACGGCGACTACCGGATGCGGCTGCCCGAGCCCGGCGCGCGCCTCGACCTCACCGTCCATCTGGAGCGCGGCGGCGGCCGCCCCTTCACCGCGACCGTACGCGGTGACCGCCGGCCGGCCACTCCGCTCGGCCTGCTGCGCGCCGCCGTACGGCACCCGTGGTCCACCGCCGCCGTCTCCGCCGGCATCCGGCTGCACGGCATCCGGCTGTTCCTGCGCGGGTTGCCCGTGCGGCCCCGCCCCCGTCACCGAACCCAGGAGGGTCTGGAGTGAGTCTGTCAGTTTCCCCGAAGGCGTCCCGGACGGCCGGGTCCACCACCGTGGACCCGGACCGCTGGCCCGGTGTGGCCGCGCCGCCACGCTGTTCCCGTGCGCGTGCCGCCGTCGCCGGACGAGTCGTCCGGAGCGCGCTGGGACGGCTGCCGCTGCGCGTGCGGCTGTCCGGCGGGGACGTGCTCGGCACCGGCGGGCCGCTGCTGGAGGTGTACGACCCCGACGCGTTCTTCCGCCGTATCGGCACCGACGGGCTGATCGGCTTCGGCGAGTCCTACATGGCGGGCGAGTGGGACGCCCCCGACCTCGTCGGCGCGCTGACCGTCTTCGCCGAGCACGTCTCCGACCTGCTGCCGCCGTCCCTGCAACGGCTGCGCCGGCTCTGGGCTCCGCGGCAGCCGTCCGCGCAGCGCAACACCCCAGCGGGCGCACGCGGCAACATCCACCGCCACTACGACCTGTCGAACGAGCTCTTCGCACTGTTCCTCGACGACACGCTGTCCTACAGCTCCGCGCTGTTCCGCGGCTTCCCCGCCGAGTGGGCGCTGCTCCCCGCCGCCCAGCACCGTAAGATCGACCGGCTGCTGGACCAGGCCGGGGTGGGCCCCGGCACCCGGCTCCTGGAGATCGGCACCGGCTGGGGCGAACTGGCGGTCCGGGCCGCTGAACGCGGCGCCCGCGTCGTCTCCGTCACACTCTCCGAGGAGCAGCGCGACCTCGCCGAGCGGCGCGTCCACGACGCGGGCCACGCGGACCGGGTGACCGTACTGCTGCGGGACTACCGGGAGGTCACCGGGCAGTACGACGCCGTGGTGAGCGTGGAGATGGTCGAGGCCGTCGGCGAGGAGTTCTGGCCGGTCTACTTCTCCGCCCTGGAGCGGCTCACCACCCCCGGCGGGCGGGTAGCCCTGCAGGCCATCACGATGCCGCACGACCGGATGCTCGCCACCCGGAACACCTTCACCTGGATCCAGAAGTACATCTTCCCCGGCGGTTTCCTGCCCTCGGTCGAGGCCCTGGAAGAGACCACCGCCCGTCACACCGGTCTGCGGCTGGCCGCGTGCGACGGCTTCGGACCGCACTACGCCGAGACGCTGCGGCTCTGGCGGGAACGCTTCGACGCCCGCACGGAGGAGATAGCGGCACTCGGCTTCGACTCCGTCTTCCGCCGGATGTGGACCCTTTACCTGGCCTACTCCGAGGCGGGCTTCCGCTCCGGCTACCTCAAAGTCCACCAGTTCTCCTTCGCCTGAGCGGTCCCGACCCGGCGCGGATGTCCAGGCCCTGCCCTCCCGCACCTGGGTAGGTGCGTCTGCAAGTACGCCCAAGCAAGATC
>DOWQ01000608.1:0-3993 GCA_003519485.1 Streptomyces sp.
ATCGCCGTCGCCTCGGGCGTACCCGCCGAACTGGGGCTGATCACCGGCATCGTCGGCGGTCTGGTCGCCGGTGCGCTGCCAGGCAGCTCCCTCCAGGTCAGCGGCCCCGCCGCGGGACTCACCGTGCTCGTGTTCGAGGCCGTGCAGGCACACGGCCCCGGGGCGCTGGGCGTGATCGTGCTCGCCTCCGGTGTGCTGCAGATCCTCCTGGGCGCCGCGTCCCTCGGCCGCTGGTTCCGTGCCATCTCGGTCGCGGTGGTGCAGGGCATGCTCGCCGGTATCGGGCTGGTGCTCGTCCTCGGCCAGCTCTACACCATGGCCGGCACCGCCGCGCCGGGCAGCGGGCCGGACAAGATCGCCGGGCTGCCCGGGCTCGCGGTCGACACCGTTACGAACTCGCGCGCCCTGTCCGCGTTCGCCATCGGCGCGGGGACCATCGCCGTACTCGTCCTGTGGCGAAGGCTGCCCGGGGCTGCGGCGCGGCTGCTGCCCGCACCGCTGGCCGCTGTGGCGCTCGCGACCACCGTGGTCGCCGTCTCCGGCCTGCCGGTCGCCCGGGTCGAGGTGCACGGCCTGCTGGACTCCGTCGCCGTCCCCGGCCCCGGCGACCTCGCCGGGCTGGCGAACGCGGCCGTACTCGGCACCGTGCTGGCGTTCACGCTCATCGCCTCCGCCGAGAGCCTGTTCAGCGCCTCCGCCGTCGACCGGCTGCACGACGGCCCGCGGACCCGCTTCGACCGGGAACTGATGGCGCAGGGCACGGGCAACACCGTGTGCGGGCTGCTGGGCGCGCTGCCGATGACGGCGGTGATCGTACGGAGCGCGGCCAACGTCCAGGCCGGCGCCCGCACCCGGGCGTCGCGCGTGCTGCACGGCGTGTGGCTGCTGCTGTTCGCAGCCCTGTTCCCCACGGCGCTGGGCGTGATCCCCCTCGCCGCGCTGGCGGGTGTGCTCGTGCACGCCGGCTGCAAGCTCGTGCCCGTACGCGACCTCGGGCCGCTATGGCGGGAGCACCGCGGCGAGGCAGTGGTCCTCGTCGTCACCGCCACCGCGATCGTGGCCACCAATATGTTCGAGGGAGTGCTGCTCGGCCTGCTCATGGCGGTCGTCAAGGCCGCGTGGGAGACCTCGCACGTGCACACCGAAGTGGATGACGGCCCCGACCGGATCCTGGTCCGACTGGTCGGCAACGCGACCTTCCTGCGACTGCCGCGCATCCTCGACACCTTGGAGGCACTCCCGCCGGACCGGCCCATCGAGCTGGACCTGTCCGGACTGCGCCATCTCGACCACGCCTGTCGCAGCGCCCTGACGAACTGGGCGGCACGGCACGCCGGTTCGGGGACTGAGCCGGTCCGCACCCACGAGCCGGCCGGCACCGCACCCTGACACGCGCGGCACCGCGGCGGCGCCGCACCGCGGGAGGCGGCCGGCCCACAACACCGTTGCGGCGGACGGCCGGTCCCTCCCCGTCCTCCTGCACCCACCGTGACGCTCGGCGGAAGCGCCCGCCCGTGAGCGCGAGGGCTGCCCCCACACCGTCCTGGCATGGGGGCAGCCTTCCGGAACGTTCCGTTCTCACACTCCGACGGACTCGCCATGCGCCTCCCCTGCGGGTTCCGGTGCCGGGGCGGCTCCGGAGGTGCTCCCCCGCATCAGCAGGAGGGTGAACAGCGCGCCCGCCGCGGCGATACCGGCGGCCGTGAGGAACGCCGAGCTGAAGCCCTCGGTGAGCGCCGGCAGGTTGCCGAGCTCACTGGCCCCGCGGGAGGTGGCGAGGGCGGTGAGCGCGGCCAGGCCGAGGGCCGAGCCCACCTGATAGGTGGTGTTGACGATGCCGGAGGCCAGGCCCGCCTGCTCCTGCGGCACCCGGGAGATCGCCGCCATCATGGCCGGAATGTACGCGAGCGACATACCGAGCGCGGCCACCAGCGAGGCGGGCAGCACGTCGACCACGAAGGTCCCGGTCGGCTCGACCGCCGACAGCCACACCAGGCCGAGAGCGAGCACCAGGAGACCGCCGGCGATCAGCGGCCTGGCCCCGAAGCGGCCGAGCAGCTTGGCGGTGATCACCGTCATGAAGAGCATCAGCAGGATCGTCATGGGGAGCAGCGCGGCGCCGCTCGCGAACGCCCCGTAGCCCAGCACCTGCTGAAGGTACAGGTTGAGGAAGTACCACATGGGGATCCAGGCGGCACCCAGCAGCGCCATCGCCAGGTTGGACGGGCCCAGCCCGGGGGTCCGCCAGACCTTGAGCGGCATGAGCGGTTCCCGTACCGACTTCTGCACGACGAGGAACACCACCAGCAGCAGTGCCGCGCCCGCCAGTTCGAGAACGGTCTCACCGGCAGCCCAGCCGACGTCCGGGGCACGGACGATGGCGAAGACGGCCAGCGCCAGGCCGGCCGTCACCGCGATGGCTCCCAGTACGTCCACCGCTCCGCGCCGGCCCGCCACCGCCGGCAGCAGCCCGGTGGCCAGCAGTGTGGCGATGCCGATCGGGATGTAGATGATGAAGACCCAGGGCCAGCTCAGCCACTCGGTGAAGACGCCGCCGAGGAAGACGCCCGCCGTGCCGCCCGCCGGGGCTGCGGCGCCGTAGAAGGCGAGGGCCTTGCCGAGCTCCTTCGGATTGTGGCCGAAGATCATCATGAGCAGGGTCACCGAGGCCGGAGCGATGAGCGCTCCGCCGACGCCCTGAACGGCCCTTCCGACCACCTCGACCGCCGCCGTGTTCGCCGCTGCCGCGACCACGGAACCGGCGATCATCACGACCCAGCCGGAGACGAAGACCCGTCTGGCGCCGAGCAGATCCGAGAGCCGGCCTCCGAGCAGCAGCAGGCCGCCGAAGGCGATCACGTAGGCGTTGAAGACCCACTGGAGATCGCCCTGCGAGAACCCGAGGTCACGCTGCATCTCCGGCAGCGCGACACCAATGATCGATGTGTCCATGATGACCATGAACTGGGCGGTGGCGAGCACGGCAAGTGCCCACCAGCGCCGGGGATTGACGGTTGACATGCCCGACCCCTCTTCTCTTTTGTTATACCCCTAGGGGGTAGCGAGAGCAGGACCGTAACATACCACTGGGGGGTATCAATAGGGGTTGAGTATCCGCGCATGCCGCCACGCGGCGCCCACTGCGCTCCAACGGGGACGGTGGGGCGGAAGTGACCGGCAAGGCGCGTGAGCGACGGGCCGTTGGGCCTGTCGGCCGGCCGGCGTGGGAACGACAGCAGCCGGGGCCACGCGGATGCGTGACCCCGGCTGCGCTCGTCTATCGAAGTCGGCTCACTCCGGCTTCTGCCCGGCGGCGCCGACCAACTCGTCCTGCCCGGAATCCGTCGCCGGTGCCTGCGACTCCGGTGCGAGGGACGGCGCCTCCGATACCTGCCGTCCCGGGTAGAGCCCCTGTTCGACCGCCATCTCCTTGGCCAGCCGGGGGGCGGTCCACAGCGTCGGGAGCATGACGAACCCGACCGGTACGGCCGTGACCACGATGAACGACTGCAGGGCGGAGATGCCGCCGTCGCCGACGATGATCAGCACAGCGGCGGCGGCCCCCATCAGCACACCCCAGAAGGCCCGGACCCGGACGCTGGGCTCGCCGAACTCCGTTCCCGCCGCCGCGATGCTGTAGGATATCGAGTCGGTCGTCGTCACCACGAAGGTGAGGGTGAGGACGAGCAGCACGACCGCCACCACGCTGCCGTACGGAAGCTGCTCGGCGATGGCGATGACCGCGGCGTCCATGCCGACCGCCGCCAGCGGTTCGGAGATCACACCGGGGTCGCGCTGTTCCAGGAAGATGCCGGTGCCGCCGAACACGGTGAACCACACCATGGTGGCGAGCGGCGAGACGATCGCGGTGGAGGTCACCAGGTCGCGCAGCGTACGGCCGCGGGAGATCCGGGCGACGAAGATGGACATCAGCGGTGCGTAGCCGAGGAACCAGCCGAAGTAGAAGACCGTCCAGGCGCTCAGCCACTCGTG
>DOWQ01000608.1:4099-4824 GCA_003519485.1 Streptomyces sp.
CCCACGGTGCCGGCCACCACGGCGACGATGCAGATGATGTCCACCGCCGTGCCCAGCCGGGAGTGCCGGACGCGGTCGCCCAGCAGCGGATACAGCAGGGTGCGCGGCCGCAGCGGCAGGCCACGTTCCCGGCCGCGCATCATCACGATCGCTCCGAGCGAACCGAGCACGGCCCAGGCCAGGAATCCCCAGTGGGTGAAGCTCTGCGCGAGGGCGGCGTCGCCCGCCGCCGCGGAACCCGGCTCGACGTCGCCGCTGTAGTGCGGCGGGACGTTCATGAAGTGCTGCACCGGTTCGCCGGCGGCGAAGAAGACGCCACCGCCCGCGAGCAGCGTGCTCATGATCATGGCGGTCCACTGGAACCGTCCGTACTCCGGCCGGTCGCGGCCGCCCAGCCGCACCTTCCCGGTGCGGGCGAACGCCAGCGTCACGGCCACGAGGAACGTCGCGAGGAGCAGGAACTGCCAGAACGGGCCGAACCAGCGCGCCGCCGCGCTGAAGGCGGTGCCCACCGCCTCTCCGGTGGCCGCGGGGGCGACCAACGCGGCAATGACGAAGGCGACCAGCAGGCCACCGCTCACCGCCACTACGGCGGGGTCGGTAGGGCGCTCGGGCGCGGAAGTGCCGGGAAGCTCGGCGCCCGCCTCTCGATCGCCGTCCGGGTCCACCGCCCCGTCCGGCGGCTGGGCGGCGTGGGCATGGTGGCTGGGCATGGTGGTCCTTGT
>DOWQ01000346.1 GCA_003519485.1 Streptomyces sp.
CGCCGCGACCTGGCCATGGCGGGCTATCTGCCGCTGCGTGCGGCGCTGGAGGCTGGCGAAAACGGCCCGTACCTGGAGTTCCAGCGGGCAGCGGCCCGACTCGTACGGCAGAAGGTGCCCCGCTTCCGCGAGCTGTGGCAGGCCGGCGCCCTGGCCGCCGCGCAACGCACGGGGGACCAGCTGGCGGCGTTGGAAGCGGGCGACGTCGGGCACCTGGCGGACGCGACGGCCCGCGTCGCGGCACCCACGTACCGCGGTGGCTACGGCATGTGCGGCCGCCGTGACGAGTACGAACTGCCCGGCGCCACGCTCCCGTACGAGTCCTCGGGCGCGTACGAGTCGCCGGGCGCGGAGGAGTCGCGGGGGCCGTAGGTCCGCCGGGGCCGTACGACGGCCGCGGGGACCGGCCCGAACCGATCCCGCGCCGCGTCGCGTACGGTCCCCGTAGCCCACGTGGTCCGCCGCAGGTCGCGGCCGTGACGGGGTGCACGTGACGGGGCGTACGAGCTGTTCGACGTCCTGGCTCGGGCAGCCCTAGGCTGCCACCCGGCACCGGCCCTGACCCAGGAGCGCACCTCATGGACGACCCCGTTCGGAAGCACCCGTACCCCGACGCCCTCCGGCCGGACGAGGCACCCGCGCCGCATCCGCTGCTCGCGCCGGTGATCGGGTTCCTGGGCACCTGGGCCGGGCAGGGCCGAGGCGGGTACCCGACCCTCGCCGAGGACTTCGCGTACGCCCAGGAGGTCACCTTCAGCCACGACGGCCGGCCCTTCCTCCGCTACGAGGCGAGCGCCTGGCTGCTCGACGCGGACGGTGCCCCGCTGCGGCCGTCGGCCCGTGAGAGCGGCTGGTGGCGGATGCAGCCCGAGGGGCGCGTGGAGGCACTGATCACCCAGCCCACCGGCGTCGCGGAGATCTCGGTCGGCCGCGCGGACGGGGGCGCGCTCGAACTCACCACCCAGCAGGTGGCTCGCGCCCCGACGGCCAAGGAGGTCGACGCCACCCGCCGCCGCTACACCCTGACGGACGGGGACACGCTCGACTTCGTCCACGACCTCGCGGCGGTCGGCCAGCCCCTGCAACACCACCTCTCGGCGCAGCTCCACCGCGGCGGAGCCGGCTAGATGTATTGATCACGAGCGTTGTTGACGCTCAGCTCTTGATCATGGCGAAGGCCTCCGTGTGCGATGGAGGTGTCTATAGTCTTCACCGCACGCACGGAGGCCTTCGTGTCCCACCGTGATGCCCGACTGACCATTCACGGCAGGCAGCTGCTGGTCGAACGTGTCCGCTCCGGCCGACCGGTCGCGCCATTCGCTGCCGAGATGGGCATCTCCCGCATCACGGCCCACAAATGGGTGCGCCGGTGGCGGGACGAGGGCCGAGAGGGCTTGGCGGACCGCTCCAGCCGGCCCCGGTCGGTCCCGCGCCGGACCCCACCCCGGGGAGAGGCCGGGATCTGCGCATTGCGCACCGAACGCAAACTGGGCCCGGCCCGGATCGGTCCGATCCTGGGCCTGCCCACCTCGACCGTGCACCGCATCCTGACCCGCCACGGCCTGAACCGGCTCTCCTTCCTCGACCGGCCCACCGGGCTCTCCTTCCTCGACCGGCCCACCGGGCTGCCCATCCGCCGCTGCGAAGGCGACCGTCCCGGCGAACTGATCCACGTGGATGTGAAGAAGCTCGGCCGTGTCCCCGACGGCGGCGGCTGGCGCGTCCACGGCCGTGCAGCCTGCCCCGACCGCCGCCGCACCGTCGGCTTCGACTACATCCATTCCGCTCTCGACGACCACACCCGCCTGGCCTACAGCGAAGTCCACACCGACGAGAAGGCCACCACCTGCGCGGGCTTCCTTGCCCGGGCCGCCGCGTTCTTCGCCGACCTGGGCATCGACCGGATCGAGCGAGTGATCACCGACAACGCCTTTCGCCTACCGCCGTAGTCGTGCCTGGCAGCAGGCGCTGACACGCATCGGCGCGACCGGCAAGCTGATCCGCCCCTACCGGCCGCAGACCAACGGCAAGGTCGAACGCTTCAAGTGCGCCACGAGGCGCTCTGTCGTATCCCGGGCATAGCCGGGAGGAATTCGAGAGGAGGTTCCTGGGCCTGATGGCTTACCTGGATCTGAAAGGTGAAGGGGACCAGAGCATGCCAGGAAACCAGCAGCTGGGTCCAGGCGTCAGGGACGGCGTGCTGGGAAGGCCCGCGTGATACGGCGAAGGCTCGACTGTCTGAATCCCAATCTCCAGGAGATGGAAGTTCACATCCGCCGGAAAGATGCCTGAAACCGGCGCCAGCCCTGCGGAGGCCGCGTTGAACGGACTCCGCAACTCTCGGGGCCAGGAGCGATGCCCATTGAGCCTGCTCCAACTTCGAATCTGCAGGTCATCGGGGCTGGTATGAGTCAGCGATCTTGTACTCGTGTACTGGTCGCGGGCGGTTGTCTGCGCCCAAGATCGTCTGTCAGCGTGCGACTTCGATGTTGGTCAGCACGAGCAGCGCCCGCAGCAACGTGGTCGCGTAACGGGTCGACAGACGCAGCTTGGTGAGGATGCGCCAGTTCTTCAGGTGCGCGAAGGCGTGCTCGCAGACCGCGCGGACGGACGCGATCAGTTTGTTGACCTGCTTCTTCGCCGACGTGAGCGGCTTGGTGCGGGCGGTCTTGTAGCCGGTGATGACCACCGGGTTGTCCACATCGTCGTCCAGGCCGGTGAAGCCGAGGTCGCCGATGGCGCCCAGCTCGTGGGCGCGCAGGCGCCCGACGACTTTGTTGTAGCGGGCGGTGGTGATCTCCGAGGAGCGCCCCGGGCGAGCTGCGGACAGCCACAGCAGCCGGCCCCTGTCGTCGGTGAGCGCGAGGAAGAGCAGGCCATGGCACTTGTGCTTGCCCGAGTAGTTGCGGCGGTTGTCCGCTCCGGTGCGGCGCCGGGTGCGGATCAGAGTGCCGTCGAGCAGGACCACATGGCCGCCCTTTCGGGTGACTTTCTTCAGCGCCCGGTCCAGCCGTGGGGGCCCGCGTGGCGAGCAGTTCGATCACCTCCATCACCCACCGGCGCACCGTCGTGGCGGAGATACGGTTGCCGCCTGCCATGTCGGCAAGCCGCTGGTCATGGCGGAGAACGGCGAGAACGATCGCGGCGATCCTCCCGGGCGGCAGCTTCCGCCACCGCGAGCCGATCTTCTTCAGATGGCCGCGCAGCAGATCGCCGAGGAAGGTCAGGGAGGCCGTGGACAGCTGCAGGCTGGACTGGTAGACAACCGTCTCAGTGCCCCCGGCGGGGCTGGTCTTGTTTCGCATACGACATCGACTGCCGCCGGGGGCACCAACGTTACCGCCCGAGCCGCATGCCGCGGGCGGTGGAGCGCGCTCAAAGGGTGGTGGTGAACTTCCCGTCGGCCAGCTTGCGCAGCCAGCCCCGCTCGGCCAGCCGGTTCAGCTTCGCGCGCAGCGCCTCCGCACGCTCGGTGGACATCCCCAACTCACCGCAGACCTGCTTGACCATGACCGGCCCCTCAACCCGGCGCACCACATCCATGATCCGCTGGTAGTCCGCGGGCAGCACCGCCCCGTCCACGCCGCGCTCCCTGCTGCTCCCCGCCCGACCGGGCGTTTTGGGGCGCGGCCGGGCGGGGTGGGGTACGGGCGGCTCGGCGTTGCCGCTACTCCAGCGGAGGCAGGTTCTGGGGCGGGAGCGAAGGCCCGAGTTCGGCACGCGGCTCGGTGGAGACCACCCGGGGCGGCGGCCACTGGACGCCCCGGGGCGGCCACGCCTGGTCGGTGCGATCAAGGAACCACTGCGGCGGCTCGTACAGCGGCAGCTGGTAGTCCTTGGGCAGCATGCTTCTCCACTTGACCTTCTCCGTGCGGCGTTCGAACTCCTCCTTCATCTCCGCCACGACGGTCGGCTGGGTGAGCAGGTCGATCGTGGTGCCGGCCAGGTACCTGGCGGCGGCCAGGGTCGCGACGTGCCCCGGGCTGAACGCGCCGCACGCCGTGCGGTGCCATGAGTGGTTGAACGTCCCCGACGGCTCGTGCGCGGTGCTCAGCGAGATCGTCGGTACCTGCCAGCTGATGTCCGCGACATCGGTGGAGCCGCCGCCCATGAACACGGGGGCCGGGGGTTGCAGGTCGCTGACCTTGTCGGTGAATCCTTTCTCCTCCGCGCCGTTCGCGCGCTGGAGCTCCTTGCCGAACCGATGATCGGCCGCGGAGAACTTCGGCGCCCCGATCTGCGTCATGTTGGCGTGCATCAGCTCCGCGCCGCGCTTGTTGCCGAGCTTGTTCCACACGCCGGCGACGGTGCGGCGCTCCGTGCGGGTGCCGGTGGCGAGGGCGGCCGCCTCGGCACACTTGGTGACCCGGTCCATCAGGATCTTCGCGCGCTCGGGGCTGCCTTCGCGCGCGAAGAATCCAGATGCTCGACAGGGTCGGGTAGACGTTCGGGGCCTGACCGGTCTGCCGGACCGCGTGGTGCAGACGACCGGTGTGGGCCATGCCGCTCTCGCGGATGAATTCCGTCAGCATGGCCATCGCCTCCACGGCATCCTGCGTGGATCTCGCGCCCAGCGGGGAACCGCCGTGGCCGTCGGTGCCCAGGAAGTGGAAGACCGTGCTGTACAGGGCGTTGCTCGACCCCCAGCTGGTGCTGTTGCTGCTGCCCGGATGCCAGTCCACGAAGGCGTCCAGCCCCTTGTAGACGCCGGCCCGCACCGCGACGGACTTCCCGACGAGCTGTTCCTCGGCGGTGGAGCCGAAGAACTTGATCGTGCCGTCGAGGTTGCGGCGCTTCATCGCGTCGGCCGTCGCGGCCGCCGCGCCGGCCGCGGCCGCGCCGAGGGAGTTGTGGCCGCAGCCGTGGCCGTAGCCGTATGTCGGGGAGTACGGGTCGTGGTTGTACTTCAGCGGGGCATGCTCCGCCTTGCCCTTCTCCTGCGAGAGGCCGGGCAGTGCGTCGTACTCGCCGCTGAATCCGATGACCGGGGATCCGCTGCCGTTGCTGAACGTCGCGACGAAGGCGGTGGGCATCCCGCCCGAACCCCACTCGATCGTGAAGCCGTTGGCTGCGAGGAACTGCGCCTCGGCCCACGAGGAGTTCCACTCCGCCAGCGAGGGCTCGGCGAACTCCCAGATGCGGTCGTTCAGGCCGAGGATTTTTTCGGACTGGCGGTCGATCCAGGACAGCGCCATGTCCTTGGTCTTCGAGTCGGCGGCCAGAGTGGTCGGCGCCTCGTAGTCCGCTGTGTTGGACGGCATGGTTTTTGGGTCGAGCGCCAGATCGGACGCGGCGGCCGCCGCCGGGTCCGCCAGCAGGCCGGGGCCGGCGGCCAGGCCGGCGCCGGCGGCGGCGAGCAGCCCCACCATGTCCCGGCGGCTGAAGCCCGAGGACTCTATGTGGTCGGTCTCACACACGTGACAACTCCTTCACCAAGGTGAACGAGGACCACTACGTGCCGCCCGGCGGGACGAGGGAATTCAGCGGGACCGCGTGCTCCGGCGACTGCGGAAGCGATGCCTTCGGGCCCGTGAACCGGCGGCGTTGTGGTGACCCATCTGACCAGCCGGCGCATCGGGCGCCGCCCGTCCCCGCTCTGTCCGTCAACCTGAGATCTTCACTGGCTCCACTGCCAGCTTCTCCCTTCGGTGAGCGGGGACGTGCCCGCTACTCTCCAGAGTCGCCTCGGAGTTGCAGTTCTTGGGCCTGAGAGATTCCGGGGAGGTTGCTCCTTCGGCGCCCCGTGCGCAGGGACTCTCCTGCAACTCCTCGATCAGCTGTCCGGAATACAACACTCAGCGTTGCGGGACGTCAACCCCTCGTGCAAGCGCTGCCCACGTAACGCCGCCTTCCTCAAGTATCTGCCGTCTTCTTGACGACCGTTCAAAAATTATATTTCCTCGGGTAGTAGCGGTCTCGGCCCGTGGTCGTGGGCGGGACGCGCGACGGTCCCCGCGGACATTGGAGGACCGATGCCGAGCCTCGCAGTTGACGTCACCACACCGTCGCCCGAACCGTTCGTCACGCGAGCCGAGTACGAAGACCGGCTGCACGCGGTGCGCGCAGCCATGCAGGGCCGTGACCTCGACGCACTCCTCGTCTCCAGGCCCGAGGACACGTCTACCTCACCAGGATTCCGTTCGATGGGGCACTTCGCGTTCCGCGCGATGATCGTCATGCACGAGGGCGAGCCGGCGATGCTCGCGCGCAATCTGGACGTACGGATGTACCTGGCCGACTCCTGGGCGCAGGACTTCCACGGCTACACCACGACCAGAATCCGGTGCGGGCCTTGGCCGAGCTCCTGGAGGCCTGCGGACTGCATCGCGGCCGGGTGGGCGTCTCTAAGAGGTCGTTTTATCCCTTTGTTTCATCCCGTGATGCGGATTTGATCCGGTGATGTCGTATCGCGCCAGGAGATGGTGGCTTCACCAGTGAG